>CAIPBN010000675.1 GCA_903863315.1 uncultured Verrucomicrobiota bacterium
GCGGCGGCGGCGTGCAATAACCATGACAAGCGGACTTACGAGCCCGTGGATGATGCCGACAAGCAAAGCTGCCGGCCGGACTTTGCCGTGCTGATTTATCCGGCCTACCTCACGGTGAAGGAGCAGGGTGACAAGGTGGCCTCCGAACTGCCCGTCACCACCAACACCCCGCCGACGTTCCTCGCCATGACCCAGGACGATGGCGTGCGGGTGGAGTCAGCACTTTTCTACTACCTCGCGCTCAAGAACGCCAAGGTGCCGGCAGAGCTTCATCTGTATCCCACCGGGGGCCACGGTTACGGCCTGCGCCCCAGCCAGCATGCGGTGACCACCTGGCCCCAGCGCGCTGCGGAGTGGATGCAAACGCGCGGCCTGCTCACCACCGGCAAGTGACCGGCACTCAACGCACTGTTCCCGCGTAGCTCATCCAGCCACGCTGCACGGCGGGGGCGGCTGTGCGCATGGCGTGCGCGTATTCCAAAGCCCGCAAATCCTTGCCCGCCGCTTGGCATAGGCTGGCCGCTTGGGCGGCCACTGCCTGATCGAAGCCGGCCAGCGCGGGAAACAATTTCGCCGCCGTCATTCCGTGCTTCTTCACCAGACGCTCCGCATAGCGACGCGCGGGGGTGAAGGTGCCGTCACCGTCCACATCCACCCAGACCGGATTCGTCGCACCGAGCACCCGGGGCGTGAAAGTCTTTGAGCTCGGCTGATAGGGCCGGGGAGTTTCCCAAAACGGGGCCGTCACCCCGGGCCCGCTGGCAATGGACACCAAGTGAACGTCGTGCGGCTGCGGGGGCAGCCGGAACGTGACGCGGGCCTTGATGGTCTTGTGGGTCGGCGCGATCCGTTGCTCGGCCACCTTGCGGCCGTTGGCGAAGAGTTCCACGCGGTCCGCCTGCACCCACGCCGGCCCCAGCACGGTCACGACTGCGGTAATGCCCCGTCGGCCGCGCACCGCGAGGTCGCCTGCGCCGAACCGCTCGTTGACCAGCAAGTCGGTCAGGAGCCCGAAACTCACCAGCGCGCGCCCCTCGCGCAGGCTCCGGCAGGCCTCCGCGACGTCGAGGGCGGCCACGTTGCTGTCCGGGCATTTCACATAAGTCCGGCCCTGCCCGAGGATGAACCGGCTCACGTCGTGGGTGTCGCTGGAGCCCAACGCCGTGGGCCGATGACCGTGGTTCAGCAGCGCGAACCAGTCTTGGAACAGCAGCATGATGTCGGATTGCATCGCCCCGGAGGTGATGACTTCCAAACCATCGAAGCTGAAGTCCTGCCCGCGGAGGGCCGCGCCGGAGACGGGGTTGAAATTCGTCGGGCCGAGCGGAATGAAGCCGCTGTGCAGATCGCGGGGATGGTTCAGCGTCACCACCTGCACCCCGGGCGTGGCTCGGATGCCCTTGAGCAGGTCGCTCCAGTTCGTGATGCTGAAGTCCGCCACCGGGCTGCTCGCCAAGATGGGAAAGGCGTTGAAGTGGCCGGCCTTGGTGGTCACTTCATTGCCGATGACGGCGGTGAAGTGGTCGCTCGTCCGGGTTCGCTGGGCCGCCTCGGTGTAGTCGGCGTGGTGGTTGTGATCCGTGGCGACGGCGAGTTCGATGCCCTCGCCCGCGATGGTGAGCATGCGTTCCTCCTCGGTCGCATCCCCGTGCTTGCTGCGTGTCAGGGTGTGGATGTGCGTGTCGGCGGCCACCCATCCGTGCGTGGGCACCGTGCGACGAATGGACAGGGCAACGGCCTTGGTCTCAGCGCTGGCGACGGTGACCGTCTGCGTGGCGACGGAATACTCAAAGCCACGGGAAGCGAAGACCGTGTATTTGCCGGGCAGCAAGCCCACCCGGGCGGTTCCGTCCCGGGTGTAGATCACTCCGGGCCGCACGGTGAATTCGGTCTGATTGGTGGTGCCGGGCTGCAACGCGGCCAGCGCACCCGTTGCATCCACAATCGTGAACCGGCAGGGCAGGGTGCCGGGCGCGTCCGTTGTGGTTGCGCGCAATTCCAACGTGGCCTGCGCGAGCGTCTCACTGCGTCCGGTGGAAAAGAGGCGGAGATCCCCGACCAAGATGTCGTCCACCGCCGTGGGCGGCATGATGGCCAGCGAGTTGGTGCCGTCTTGCAAGGCTCCCGCCGGGACCGCCAGCGCATGGACCAGCGCGGTTTCCTGTGCGACCAAGCTGCCCAACCGCCGGCCGTTGAGCTGCACCTGCCAGCCCTGTTTCACGTCTCGCTGACGCAGGAGCAAGGTTTGCTCGGTGCTGTTGCGCTGCGCTGGAAACTGGATGAGGAGCGAACGTCCGTGAGGCTTTTTTCCGGCGAACTCCTGCCACTCAGGGAACCCTTCGGTGCCCAGATGATACACGGTGCCGTCGAGCGAACGGTCTGGGGCGGCTGCTTGGGCTGCCGCGCTCAACAGCGCCCATCCCAAAGTGACCAGGCACAAAAGGCATCGAAGCACTCGGGGACACTAGGACACGTGTCGTTGCCGGGCAATGACGCACTCAGGCGTTTCAGGCGGGAAGGTTTGTCAGCCCAGCTTTGCCAGCTCGCTGCGCACCAGCGAGACGAGCGGACGCACGGTCTCGGCGCTAAAGTCGAAGCGGCAGCCGGCGGCGGCGAAGAGTTCCGGCAGCGGCCGCGAGCCGCCCAGGGCCAGCCCGGCCTGGTAGTCGCGCAAAGCCTGGGCGGCGTTCCGATGCGAGTTGGCCCAGACTTGCAGCGCGCCGAGCTGCGCGATGCCGTATTCCACGTAGTAAAACGGATGGATGAAGATGTGCAGTTGCCGGTGCCAGTGGTGGGCGCGCGCGCCCTCGTGCCCGCTCCAGTCCACGTCGCCGCCAAAGCGGTCCATCAGCGCGATCCAGGCGGCCTTGCGCTCGGCGCGTGTGTGGCCCGGATGGGTGTAAATCCAGTGCTGGAAGGCATCCACCGTCGCCATCCACGGAAAGAAGTTGATGATGCCTTCCAAGTGCGTCTTGCGGGCGCGGTCGGCCTCCGTGGTGGAGTAGAATTCCTCCAGGTGCTGGTTGCCCAGCAGCTCCATGGCCATCGAGGCGACCTCGCAGAACTCAATGGGCGCGCTGCGGTAGCTGTAGAGATCCTCGCCCTTGGCGGCGAGCGTGTGGAACGCGTGGCCGGCCTCGTGCAGCATGGTCTCCACATCGCGCTGCAAGCCGACGGAGTTCATGAAGATGAAGGGCAGGCGTGCCTCCGCGAGCGTGGCTTGGTAGCCGCCGGGGGCCTTGCCCTTGCGGTTTGCCAGATCGAGCAGCTTCAAGTCGCGCATCGTGCGGAAGCCGCCGGCCAGCCCGGCATCCAGATGATCGAACACGCGCTGCGTGCGCTCCACCATTTCCTCCACCTCCGTGAAGGGCCGCAGCGGCGGGCGGTTCAGCGGATCAACGGCCGCGTCCCACGGACGGAGCGAGGCGACGCCGAGCTGGCGCTTGCGCTCCGCCTGGAGCAGCCGGACCACGGGCATGATTTCCGTTTCCACGGCGGCGTGGAACTTGAGGCAGTCCTCCGGCGTGTAATCAAAGCGGCCCTTCGCCCGGAACGCGTAGGCGCGGTAGTTCGGGAAGCCGGCGTTCCGCGCGATTTGCTCCCGCAGAACGAGCAGCGCCTCGAAGTTGTCCTCGAACTTGTCGGCTTCCTGCAACCGGCGTTGCGCCACCAGCCGCCACGCTTCCTCGCGCAGGGCGCGGTCGGGCTCCTCCAGATAGCGGCCCATCTGGACGAGCGTCTTCTCCTCGCCGCCGAAGGTAACGGTGAGCGATCCCGAGAGCTTCTGGAATTGCTGGGCCAGCTTTGACTCCTCGGTTTCGAGGGGAATGTTCTCCTCGCGGAACAGCTCGACGCGCAGGGTGGTGTCGCGGTCGAACACCTCGTAACGGTGCGGGGCAAGCTGCGAGCGAAGCGGGTGGGCCAGATAAAGCTTCGCGAGCTTGAACTGCCGTGGCTTCAGCTCCGGCTCGATCTGCTCGACGAATTGCAGGTAGGCCTGCTCCGCCTCCGGGCTGTCGGTGTGGCAGGTCATTGCGATGTAGCGCTGGCTGCCCTCCTGGTCCAATGCGGCGGCGAGCTCCCCTTGGTCCAAAATCCACTGCTCCAGTTCCGCCACCGTCCGGCACTGCGGCGCGCGGGCGTCAAGTTGATCGAACAACGGCGCGATCTGGCTCCAGTTGCCAAGGTCAATGTGCGTGGGCACGAAACGGCGGGGCGCGTGGGCGGGCAGGTTCGAAAAGGGCAGCAAGCTCATGGCCCCGGAGAATGGCGGAAGCGGAGGCCCGACTGAAGCGATTTTTCTGCTGATGGACGGTATCCGAATCGCGGAGGGTGCTGTTCAAACGCCCGAACTCTGTGAACGCTTGGCTCCAGATTGGCAGTCGCCAGTCTTCACTCTGGGCGTTGCCTTTTCCGGCCCGGTGTCACCGGGGCGATCCTGGCGAAACCATGTCGATCGCGGTTCAGCGTGCTCCGTGTCCCGACGTTGAAGCGGGATGCTCCAACCACAACTGCATCCTCTCCGTGAAGTGCCGTGCCTTCGTCCATCGCGGAAATCTCTGCCGCATGGCCTGGAGCCAGCGACCTTCAAGGCGGACGAACGAATTGTCCGGCGCGGAAGGTTACTTCTTCGTGGGCACGCTTGCTGCGTTGGTGGCAGCCGGTGCGGCAGTTGGGGCGGTTGCGGGCTTTTCGGGCTCTTTCTTTGGGTCGGGTTTCTCGAAAAAGGCCAGGCCCGCCATGACCACGCCAACACACGCCAGGACGACCCCGGCCCGGGAGAAGATAGCGCTGCCCGTGAGCAGCGTCAGCGAGCAGAGCACCACGGCGACTTGCAGGGCGATTTCCGCGCGGTCGAAGGCGTCGTTCTTTTTTCCGGCCAGCGCAGCCTCGGCCTTGGTGGTATCAGCCTCTTTGAGGATGTCCTCGTTCTCCTTTTTGTATTCGGCGTTCTTGTCCTGGAGCTTTTTCTTGAGCTTCCCCATGGCTTCGCGCTGCGCTTCGGTCGGGTTGCCTAGCAGGTCGAGATCCATCTGGACGACCGCCTGCTCGTTGAGCGCGCTGCGAATGCGCTTGGCCTGATACCAGGCGTAGCCGTTCGAGGCTTTCACCTCGTTGATGATCATGTCATTGGCGGCGTTCTTGCCGTAGGATGAGACGATCGCCATGACGACTGCGATGACGGCGATTTTGATGCCGACTTTCTTGTCTTCCTTGTTGCCCTCGTGGGGGATTTCGATTTCAGCCATGGAATGGGTGGTAAGTTGTCTCTACGGGCGATTGCAACGGGTTCGGTTGCGGCCGGGTGGGTAGCAATGCGCCCCGGCTTTGCCAAGCGAAATGACGTTTCAAAAATCCGGTGCAGCACATTTCCCGACGCTGGGGGGTTGTGGCGTCTGCGGTGACTTGCGTATCTTTCGCGGATGCTTCCTATGAATGCGCCTTTGCTCGCCGCCGGTTTGAGCCTTGCCGTCTTTGCTTTTCTCGTTCCGTCCGGCAGCGTGGCAGCCCCTGCACCGGCCAAAGCCACCGCCAAGCAAAGGGCGCAGCCGCCCGCGCCCTACAAGCTCCCGATCGGCCCCGCCTCGCCGGATGCCGAGCTGGCCATCAAGAAGTTTGCGGTCGCACCCGGGTTCAAGGTGAACCTCGTCGCGGCGGAACCGATGGTGGCGCATCCCGTGGCCTTCAGCATTGATGAACGCGGGCGCATCTTCGTCGCGGAGACTTTCCGCTTTCCGAACCACACCAAGTCCATCTTCAACCACTTCGAGTGGCTGGACGAGGATCTCGCTTCAACCACCGTCTCCAACCGCGTGGCCTTCATGACCAAGCATCTGGGCACGAACACGATTGCGAAGGCCCCGCGGGTCACCGACCGCATCAAGCTGCTCGAAGATCGGGACGGTGATGGCAAGGCCGAGCGCGCGAGCGTGTTTGCGGAGGGCTTCGATGATTACTTCATGGGCGTGGCGGAAGGCGTGCTGATGCGCAAGGGCACGGCTTACTACACGCTGGCCCCGGACCTTTGGAAGCTCACGGAGAAGGACGGCAAGGCCGCGCGGCGCGAGGTGCTGCACACGGGCTTCGGAGTTCACATGGGTTACTCCGGGCACGAGTTCCACGGCTTGAAGTTCGGGCCGGATGGCCGGCTTTACTTCAGCATGGGCGACCGCGCGTTTCATGTGCAGACCGAGGGCCGCACCATTGCCCGTGCGGACAGTGGCGGTGTCTTCCGCTGCAACCCTGATGGTTCGGAGCTGGAGCTGCTCTGCTGGGGCCTGCGCAATCCCGAGGAACTGGCCTTCAACGATCTGGGCGACTTCTTCACCGCCGAGAACAACGCCGACGTTGGCGACCAGTCCCGCTGGCTGCAAATCCTGGAAGGCGCGGACTACGGCTGGCGCATCGGCTACCAATACATCGAGCGCGATCAGCTCAAGAGCGTCTGGCACGCGGAGAAGCTCTGGCATCTGCCGCATCCCGGCCAGCCGGCGTATCTGCTGCCACCCTTGAGCCACATCAGCGCCGGACCTTGCGGACTGGCCTACTATCCCGGCACCGGTTTGCCAGACCGCTATCGGAACCACTTTTTCCTCGCGGACTTCCGGGCGGGAGTCGGCGGCGGTGTCTGGGCTTTCACCCAGAAGCAGAAGGGATCCACCTACGAAATCACCGAGTCGGGTCCGTTCCTCTGGGAGGTGCTCGCCACGGATGTGGAGTTCGGCGTGGAAGGCGGGCTCTACGTGAGTGACTGGGTGCAAGGCTGGGGCGGCTCCGGCAAGGGCCGCATCTATCGCGTCACCGATCCCGCCACGCAGAAGCAGCCCATCCTGCGTGAAACCAAGAAGCTGCTTGCGGAAGATTTTTCCAAGCGCCCGCTCGAACAACTCCTCCCGCTGCTCGGTCACGTCGATCAGCGGGTGCGGCAGGAAGCCCAATTTGCCCTCGCCGACGCGTGGGCGGTGCAGACGCTGAGCATTCCCGCGAATGGGGCGAAGAGTGAACTCGCCCGCCTCCATGCCATCTGGGCGCTGGGGCAGATCGCCCGGAACCCGTCTGCCGCCGACGCCCGCGAGGCCGCCCGGTCCGTGCTTCGTCCGCTGCTGGCCGATGCCAACGCCGAAGTTTGCGCGCAGGCGGTCAAGGTCTTGGGGGATGCGCGTGATGCTTCCAGCTTCAGCGCGATGCTCAAACTCCTCGCCGACCCCAGCCTGCGCGTGCAGGCGCAGGCGGCGGTGGCGGTGGGCAAGCTTGGCCGGCGCGAGGCCGTTCCCGGACTGTTCACCTTGCTCCGGGATAATCAGAACCGGGATGCCTATCTGCGGCACAACGCGGTCTTTGCCCTCACGCGTCTCGGCGATACCAATGCCGTCCTGAGCGCCGCACGCGACTCCGCGCCCGCTGTCCGCCTCGGTGCGCTGCTGGTGCTGCGCCGCTGGCAGCATCCGGCCGTGGCGCAGTTCCTGGGCGACGCCGATCCCTTCCTCGTCGCCGAGGCGGCGATGGCCATCAACGATGAGCCCATCGCCGAGGCTCTGCCGCAGCTCGCCGCCAAGGTCACGCAAGCCGCGAGCCTCACCACCGGTGGGCCGCTGGCCGCGGAACCAACCTTGCGCCGCATCATCAACGCCCACTTCCGGCTCGGTCAGGCGGCCAACGCGGCCACCGTGGTCAGCTTCGCCGCCAGTTCCGCCGTGCCCGAACCGATTCGCGTGGACGCGGTGCTCGCGCTGGGCGACTGGGCCAAACCCTCCGGTCGCGACCGTGTTGTCGGCCTCTGGCGACCCCTGCCGATGCGCGAGGCCAGCCTTGCCCCCGCCGCGTTGAACCCGGTCATCAACACCCTGCTCACCAGCGGCTCGGATGACTTGCGGGTCGCCTCCGCCAAGGTCACCAGCAAGCTGAAGCTCACCAATGCCCTACCCACGCTGTTCAACGTCGTCGCCGATGCGCGGAGCGCTGCCGCAGTGCGGGTGGCGGCGTTGGAGGCGCTCAACGAACTCAAGGCACCGCGCCTTGCCGAGGCCGTCAAGCTCGTGCAGACCGATCCCGATGAACACGTGCGCATCCAGGCCAATCGGCTGTTCATTCGTCTGAATCCAACCGAGGCCCCCGCGCTGCTCGCCCGCCTGCTGGAGGCCGGCACCTTGCGCGAACGCCAGGACGCCCTCAGTGCGCTGACCGGCCTGGGCGACAAACAAAAGGCTGATGCCCTCTTCGTCGAGACCTACGACAAACTCCTCGCCGGCAAGCTCCCGCCGGAACTGCACTTGGACTTGGTTGAGCACACGCGCAACCGTTCCGCCGAGCCGGTCAAATCCCGATTCAACGCCTGGCAGGCCACCAAGAACACGAACGATCTCCTGGCCGGCTGGCGCGAAGCCTTCCACGGCGGCAACGCGCAGGAGGGGAAGAAGCAGTTCGAGCGCGTCGAGCTGGCCTGTCTCCGCTGCCACAAGCTCAACGGCGAAGGCGGCATCGTCGGCCCTGACCTCACCGGCATTGGCAAACGGCAGACCCGCGAGTATCTGCTGGAGTCCATCGTCCATCCCAACTCGAAAATCGCGGTCGGCTTTGAAGACGTGCTCGTGGTGCTCAAGAACGGCCAGAGCTTCGCCGGCCGTCTGAAAAAGGAAACCGACACCGAGCTCGTTCTCGACTCCCCCGAGGATGGTGAAATCAAGGTCAAGAAAGCCGACCTCAAACGCCGCGAACGCAGCCTCAGCGCGATGCCGGACAATTTTCTCCGCATCATGTCCAAGTGGGACGTCCGCAACTTGGTCGAGTTCCTCGCCACCCAGCAGTAAATGGAGCGCGGCTTTTACGCCGCTTCATCGCCCGCACGCCCACAGACCCACGTTTTGCCATGCGCGGGCGGGAACTGGATTCTGCTCAGGCGGATGGAGTCCGGGCGCTGACCTGGCAAGCCGTGTAATGAAAGACTCCTGCAGGGTTGTTCGCCAGTCCTGCGAATTCGACTTGGAGGGCTTCCACGAGGGCGTGCGGGAGCCTTTTCCGTTCACGAAGTTGAGCCGCCCCGCTCAGCCAAAGTGATTGCCAATAGTTAATAAACCGCCTGCGCGCCGCCGGGGCTTCCATGGTTGCGTCCATCCGCACTGGCACAGTGCGAAACTGGATTTCGCAGAAATCCGCTTGGGCAACCAATTCGCCAAGTTGCGACCCCACATCCGGCTGGCCGCCGAAGTCACGTTGCAGTTCATTAAACGCCCGCCAATAGCCCGCCATGGCAGGGCAGGGTGGGTGGGTTTCCCAACTGGCGTTGTAAACCTCGGTGACGGAGAACCAGCCCCCCGGGCGTAAAACCCGGTTCGCTTCTCGCAATGCCCGTTCAGGCTGGCCGAGGTGTTCGAGCACCCAGATGAGGCACACGCCATCGAATGCCCCGGAGTCAAACGGCAGCTCGTAGGCGCTGCCCTGCCGCAGTTCAATTTGTCCGGTGGCGAGATCCGCGTGCAGCAGTTCGCGCGCTTTCGCGAGTTGGGCGGCCGAGTAATCCAGCCCGGTAAGTTTTGCTTGGGGGAATCGCCGTCGCAGTATTTGCAGCTCCGCGCCAACTCCACAGCCCACTTCCAGCACCCGAGCGCATCCGGGGAACTCAATGGTCGGAAAGATGTAAGGCTCGAGAAACTCCGCCTGGGCCACCAGCCGCGCCTGCTCTTCGGCGGAAAAGGAATGGATATAGCCGTCGGCCATTTTGAGCCATCACTGCTGGCTGACGGTCACTGTCTTCCGCCCCTCCACGCGGACCAGGCCGCGGGCGAGGGCTGAGATTGCTAGGGGATAGAGCTGCCGCTCGGCGATTTGAATCCTGGCGTGCAGGGTTTGCTCGTCGTCCCGGCTGAGCACAGGCACGGTTTGCTGGGCGATGATTGGTCCCGTGTCCACGCCTTGATCCACGAAGTGCACCGTGCAGCCGGTGAATTTCACGCCATAATCCAATGCCTGCTTCCATGCCTCCAGGCCCGTGAAGGCCGGCAGCAATGAAGGATGGATGTTTACGACGCGCTGGGGAAACGCCCGGAGAAACTCCCCCTTAAGAATGCGCATGAAGCCCGCCAGCACCACCAGTTCCACTCCGGCCTCCCGCAAGGCGGCGATGTAGGCGGCTTCCGCCTCTTCATCCAGCTTGGTGCGAAATTTTCCCGGGGCAATGAACCGGGCAGGCAGGTTGAAACCCCGGGCGCGGTCGAGAATGCCCGCGTCGGCGACATCGCTAAGCACGAGTGCGATTTCAGCGGGGACACTGCCATTGGCGATAGCTTCCGCGATGGCGACCATGTTCGAACCCTTGCCGGATCCCAGAATCCCCAGCCGAAGTTTCTTATCAATGTTCACAGGGCGAGTGAGCAACAGAATGCCCCTGCTAGACAAGGGGAAAGGCACCTTGTGCCCGGTAAACCGTTTGGTGGCTCAGCGCGGCCGATATTCCTGCTCATTTCAGCCCGATAAGTATCCTTTGCCCAGCGACCTGTTCAGATTAGGCACAAATCCGTTTTACATGCGGACGGTTGTTTGTTAGCAGACACTGGTGCGGGTTTTAATCGGTGCCTGCCAGAAAGAGGTCTGGTAACGCCTGCCTCAAGTGTCGGGTTCGGGCCGGTTCGGAAAGACGCAGTCAGACCAGCCGACCCAATGTCAGCAAAGATGCAAAATGCCATTGCGCCCGCGAAGTGGTTTGTTACCGTCGCGCGGCTTTTTCGGAGCGGACAGGCGCGACCAGCCTTTTGACCACGCATGGAAGCTTTCCAAACCGGGACAAAAACCGGCCAGCCAGTGACGATGAACGACAACCAAATGAGCACGCAAGCGCGGTGGCAGGGATTGCCGCCCAAGCAGGGACTTTACGACCCCCAGTTCGAGCACGACGCCTGCGGCGTCGGCTTCGTGGTGAACATGAAGGGCAAGAAGTCCCACGAGGTCGTCCAGCAGGGCATCCAGATCCTCATCAACCTCGACCATCGTGGTGCGTGCGGCTGCGAGCCGAACAC
>CAIPBN010000676.1 GCA_903863315.1 uncultured Verrucomicrobiota bacterium
CAGTTGCGCATCGCCGCGCTCACCGAAGCGCAGGCAAGCCTGCAAGCCGAACTGGCCAGCCGCGAGGCGGCGGAACAGGCGCTCCGCGAGGAGCGCAACGCCCTGGCCCAGCAGCTCGATGCCGCCCTCGCCGACCGCTCCGCATTGGCCAACCAAGGCGCGGCCCAGGCGCAGTTGGAGCAGCAGGTTTCCGAACTGCAAGCGACCAACGCCCGGTTGCGAGAGCAGTCAGCCCGTGATGCCGAGGCGGCGGAAACCGAGCGCAGCCGCCTCACCGCCAGTCTCGCGGAGCTGCGGACGCACATGGAACAAGCCGCCGCCCTGCACCGGCAAGCCGAGACGGCGGCCACCGAGTTGCGGACCGGTTCGGAACAGCAGCTTGCGGAAGTCCGTCAGCAATTGTCCGTGCTCCAGCAGCAGCTTCAGGCCGAGGCCGAGCGCCGCGCCTCAGCCGAGTCGGCCCTTGGCCAGTCTACCTCCGAGCTGGAGCGCCGGCTCGTCGAAGCCACTTCCGCCCTGGCCGAGGCCCGCGAGCAAGTCACCCGCGCGACCGAGCAGCAATCCGCCACCACGGCCGAGCTCGCCCAGACCAAGGCCGCATTGGAAGCGCAGACAGCCAGCGTCGCGGAGCTGCGTCAGGCATTGCAAGCGGAGAGCGAGCGCCACGGTCAGGCAGAGTCCGTGCTTGGCCAGTCAAAATCCGAGCTGGAACGGCGGCTGGCTGAAGCCACCACCGCCCTCACCGAGGCCCGCCAGCAATCGGAAGCTGCCACCGAGGCGCGCATCCAACTGGAAAGCCGCCTCGCTCAAGCCGCCGCAGACCTCGAAGCACAGCACACCGCCGCCGCCGGGCTCCGGGCTGCAATCGAGCGCGCCGAGGCGACCCGGCTGGAAGTCACCACCGCCGCCGAGCAAAGCCGCACCAGCGCTGAGCAGCAATTGTCCAAGCTCGAACAGCAGCTCGCCGAATTGCGCCAGCAACTCGACGCCGAGTCCGCCCGTCGGGAGCAGGCCGAGTCTGCGCTCGGGCAGTCCAAATTCGAACTGGAACGCCGCCTTGCCGAAGCCACGACCGCCTTGGCCAGCCTCGAACAAAGCGAAAGCAACCTTCGGCAGGCCGCGACCGATCGTGAGGCTAAGTTTGCTGATCAGGCAGCCGAACTGCAAAAGACCTGGGACAACCTCATCACCGAAACGGATTTGCGCGAGAAGCTGGAGGCGCAGCTTGCCGCGACCAAGACAGACGCTGAACGGCAGCTCACCACCGTCCGGGCTGGACTTGAGCAACAGCTTGCCGAGGCGCTTGCCCGGGCAGAACGCGAAGCGGCGGAACGCCGCCAGAGCGAGGAATCATTGCTCCAGGCCAGCCGCACCTCGGAGGAGCGGGTCACCCTGCTCGCCTCCGAGCTGGAGGCCGCCCGCACCACCCTGCGCGCTGAAAGCGCCCGCCGCGAGGAGCTGGAGACCGCCCTGCCCAAGACCAAGACCGAACTGGGCCAGCGGCTCGCCGCCGCCGCCGCCGAAGCCGCCGGCCTGCAAGCGCGGCTGGACTTCGAGTGCGCCGAGCGACAACGCGTCGAGGCCGCCTGGCAACTGGCCAACTCCGCCACCGAGCAGCACGCCACCGAGCTCAAGATCCAGGTGGAGCAGAGCCGCAGCGCGCTGCTCGCCGAGGCCGCGCGCCGGGAAGCCGCCGAGGGCGAACTGCGCCAGTTGCGCGCCGAGCTCGACCAGACCGTCCAGGAGAGCCGCCGCAGCCTCGCCGCCGCCCAGGCCGAGCTCGCGCAAGCTGGCACCGACCGTGAAACCGCCGCCGCTGAATGGCAGCGCACCCGTGCGGCGCTGGAGCAGCAGCTCACCGAAGCCGGCACCGCCCTGGCCACGCTGCGCGAGCGTGTGGATCAAGAAATTACCGCCCGCCATCGGGTCGAACACGAGTTGCGGACGAGCCTCACCGACGAGATTCGCACCACGGCTGCGCTGCAAGAGGAGCTGGCCGCCGCCCACCGCGCCCGCCAGGAGGAAGCCCGCAAGCGCCAGGCCGCCGAGGAGGCCGCCGCCCAGGAGCAGACCCAGCTTACGCACCGCCTCAGCGTGGCGACCGGCCAGCGCGAGCAACTGGAACAGGAGCTGCGCCAGGAACTTTCCGCCGCCCAGCAGAGCCTGCTCGACGAAACAGCCCGCCGAACAAAAATCGAGGCCGAGGCGCAGCAGATGCAGACCGAGTTGAAGGCACTTCTCAACGAGGAAACCGCCGCCTGGGAGGAGCTCAACCGCCAGCTCGAACAGACGTTGGCGGAATCCCAGCAAACCACCCAGTCACTGCGCGACGAGCTGGCCACCACCCAGCAGACGCTCCGCGACGAGGCCGCCCGCCGCGACGAGGTGGAGGCCGCCGCCAGTCAAGCCCGCACCGAGCTCATTCACCGGCTCACGGCCGAGACCGCCGTGCGCGAACAGTTGGCCGCGCAGCTCAAGCAGGCCGTGGACGAGGCCACGCAAACAACCCAATCCCTCCAGGCCGCCCTCGAAGCCGCCCGCCAATCCCTGCGGGATGAAACCCAGCGCCGCACACAGTCCGAGTCCGGTTTGCAGCGGACCAACAAGGAGCTGGAGCGCGAGCTGGCCGAGGCACAGATGGAGCTGCTCGACATCCGCTCCCGGCTCGACCACGAGGCCGCCGCCCGCCAGCAACTGGCAGCTTCTTCCCAGTCCGCCCAATCCCTCGCCGACCAGCGCCTCGCGGAACGGCTTTCGGAAGTGCAAACCTTGCAGGAGCACCTGCGCGCCGAAATCGCCCAGCGCGAGCAGGCGCAGGCGCAGTTCCGCATCACCCGGGAATCGCTGGAGGAGCAGTTGGCCCAAGCCAACGCCGCAGTGCGGGATACCAGCGCCGCCCTGCGCGAAACCAACGCCCGCCTCGATCAGGAAATTGCCGAGCGGCAGCAGATCGAAGCCAGCCTTACCTCCAGCACCGTCACTCTCGAAACCCGGGTCACCGAGCGCAGTGCCGAGCTCGACGCCACCCGCCGACTGCTGGATGAGGCACAGGCGCGCCGCGCTGCTGCGGAAACCGAATCAGCCGCGCGCTCTGTGGAACTGGCCCGCCTGCAGTCCGCCCATCAGACCGCTCTGGAAACCGCCACTGGCAGCCTCAAACTCCAGTTGCTCGAAGCCCAGCGCGAACAGGAGAAGCACCTCATGGCCGCCCACAGCGCTGAGCAGCGCCTGCGCGATCGGGCCGTGGATCTCGAAGCTGCCAACGCCGCGTTGCGCGGTGAAATGGAAAAGCGCTTGCGCATGGAATTGACCTGGCAGATGCAGCGCGAGGACTTTGACCGCCGGCTCGCCGAGCTGACCAAGTCATTGCGGGATTCGGAAGCCAGGGCCGGTCAGGAATCCGCCGGCCTGCGCCAGGCGCATGACACGCTGCTAAAAGCGCATGACGAGCTCAACCGCCAGCTGGCTGGACGGGACGCGGATCTTTCAATAGTCCGCGACCAGGTGCTCCGGCTCGAAGCCGCTGACAGCCAGGCCCGGCAATCGGCCAGCGAGTTCCAGCGCGACCTGAACACCGCCCGCGCGGAGCTCGACATGCTGCTGCGCCAGTTGGACAGCCGCAGCGCGGAGCTGGCCACCCTCGAACAGCGCCTCCAGTCCGAGGCCGAAGAGCGTTCACGCGCCGAGGCCGCGCTCGTCCGGGCCAACGCCGAGTCACAGGCCCAACTGGCGGAACGACTCGCCGTGTTCACCGCCGCCCGGCAGGTCTGGGAGCAGGACACCGCCCGTTTGACGGATGCCCAAGAGGAACTGCGCCAGGCCAATGCGGAAACCACCGCCCGGCTGTCGCAGCTCACCGCCGAATTGGAAGCCGCCGCCCAGCGTTGCACGCAGGAAGAGGCCCAACGCCGCGAGCTGGAGCAGACGATGGAGCAAAACCGGGGCGAGCTGGAACTGCGTGTTTCCGAACGCACCGGCAATTTGAACGCCCGGCTGCAACAGCTTGAGCTGGAGCTGGCCGAGGCGCAGCGCGCCGAAGCCCAGTTGCGCCACAAGCGCATCGAGGCCGTCAGCACGCTGGCGGGCGGCATGGCGCACGAGTTGAACAACGTCCTCGCGCCGGTGCTCATGGCCGCCCAGCTCCTGCGCAAGCAGGTCAGCGGCAAATCCCGCACGCTCGTGGATAGCGTCGAGTCCAGCGCCCAGCGCGGGGCCGACATCGTGAAGCAGGTGCTCACGTTCGCTCGGGGCTTCCACGGCGAGCGAGCGCCCATCTCCCCCGAGATGCTGGTGCGCGAGGTCGTAAAGACGGTGCAGGAGACCTTCCCCCGGAACGTCCGGATTAGTTGCGACGCGGCTGACGACCTGCCGATGCTTTCCGGCGACGCCTCGCAGCTTCATCGCGTCCTGCTGAACCTGGCCGTCAATGCCCGGGACGCCATGCCCTCGGGCGGCACGCTCAAGTTCAGCGCCGAGAACGCGCTGGTAGATGACAAGTTCATCCAGAGCCGCCGGGCCACGGGCGCGCAATGCGGTCAATACGTGGTGCTCCGGGTGGTGGACTCCGGCACGGGCATTCCCCGGGACATCCTGCCGCGCATCTTCGAACCCTTCTTCACCACCAAGGAGCCCGGGCAATCGGTCGGCCTCGGCCTGGCCACGGCGCTGGGCGTGGTGCAAAGCCACGGCGGCTTCATCCTAGTCGAGTCGGAGGAGGACAAGGGCACGGAGTTTCAAATCTACCTGCCCGCCTCGGTGGCCGAAACGACGGCCCGGCCGCCGGAATCCGAGCTGCCGCGCGGCAACGGTGAATTCATCCTGCTGGCCGACGACGAGCAGGGCGTGCTGGACGTGACTTCCGAAATTCTGGCCTGGCACGGCTACAAGGTGCTAACCGCGCGCGATGGCCAGCAGGCGCTGGGCCTCTTCGAGCAGCACGCCAACGAGATTCGCGTCGTCATCACCGACATCCTGATGCCCTTCATGGATGGCGTGGAGCTGTGCCGGGAACTGCGCAAGCGCAGCGCCACCCTGCCCATCATCGTCGCCTCCGGCATGGGGCATGAGAAATTCGTCGCCGATTTGCGGGAGCTGGGCGTGCCCACCTTCCTGAAAAAGCCCTTCGCTGCCGAGGAACTGCTACGCCACCTGCATGCGGAGATCCATCAGGAACCAAGCTAGGCGGTGGCCTGATCACCGGCCACTGGCATGACAGCACGAGGACGCATCCAAGCGGAGTTTCCGCTTATCTACCGGGCGGGCTGGGGGATATGCACCGTGGCGCGGGTTTCCTTGCCCAGCGTGGAGAAGATCCACATGGAGCCGCCCAGTTTGCAGGTGATGTGATGCGCTTGGGTCAGACCCAAGCCGCCACCCGGTGGCCTTCTCCCGGACGTTGGTTGCCCGATAGCCGAACTCCACTACGCGCTGAACCTCCTCTGTCGGAATGCCGCAGCCGGTGTCCTCCACCACCGTGCTCAGTTCCATGCCATTATCTTGCAACCCGGCAGTGATGTGCCCGCCCGATGACGTATATTTGCGCGCGATGGCGATCAAGTCGTCGCGGGACACATGCTGCAGGCCCCGGCGGCACTTGGCTCAGTTCTGAAAGCATGAGGGCCGAGGCGACATCCTCTGTCGCGATCACCGCGCAACCATGGTGCTTCAAAATCAGCTCAACAACGCGATGGTTCATGGCTACATCGTCCAGCAGCAACGCCCGCACGGGAGCGGCAGAAGCAAGGGAGGAGGCCGTGGTTTCAGGACTGGAACTTTGGGTGATGAAAAACCGTGTGATGGCTCAGCCAATCACAACCGGCTTGGGAGCACTTAGAGCCTGTCTGAAAATTGGGAGGGGTTCTGTTTTCGTGGGGAAGGCCAGATGCCAAGGCGCGACGAAGGAGGATACCCGCAGCGGTCTCGCCGCCTTGGCCAACCCCAAAATCCCGCACCGCAGGACCCCTCCCAAATTTCAGACAGGCTCTTAAATCAAGTGAGGAAATCCTCCAGTCCTCCATGCGCGGGCCACGCAACAATCGCAGCCATTTCTTGCCTCATTCCGGCACCTCTGTGCTCCGGCCGCGCGCACCTGTCAGCCGGCAGGCGAAAATCATGACTCGTTTCTGGCGCGCGAAACCCGGAGCCGATCGGACTCGGATTGGGCGCGCCAAGCCGGCCTAATTTTGCGGGGCACGGCCCGGGAGAAGCATGTCAATCGCCTTGTCGAGCTGCGGATCACGCTGGGAAATCCAGTCCTCAGGCGTGAGCCAGAGGCGCACATCAGGCTGCTCACCGTTGTTCTCCATGTTGGTGCCGTCCATGCGGAAGACGCCGCCCTGCGGCATCCGCGCGCCGGTGCCGTCGGTCAGACGCATGGACCACGTCCAGATGACGTAACCTGGCGTAGGCATGCCAACGATTTTCGCGATGCCCCGCTGGCGCATGGCGTAGGGAAACATCTCGCCATTCGAGTAGCTGTGCTCGTTCATGAGCACGATGACGGGCTTCTCCCAAGAACGGTTCGGCGCGGCTTCGGGGCCTTCGTCGCGCGGGCGATACCAGCCGTGCTGCTTGCGTTCGAGCCAGTCGATCAGCGTGTCGGATATGTTCCCGCCGCGGTTAAAACGCACGTCAATGATCATGCCCTGCTTGCCGCTCATGTATTCGTAGGCCTCGCGCTCGAAGCGGGTCTGGTTCTCGCCGCCCATCGCGCTGATGTGCAGGTAGCCGAGCTTGCCGCCGGACTGCTTCTCGACGTAGTTGCGCAGGCGCTCGGTGCGATTCTGATAGTTGAGCGCGTCCCACTCACCGGCGGTCAGCACCTTGTATTTCACCTTCCGCGCGCCGTCCTTCTTCGGCTCCTTGTTGACCAGAAACTCGAACTCGCGGTCCTGCCGATCGTTGATGAGCTGGTAGAGCTTCTCGTTCAGAGACACGTCCTGGCCATTGATGGCGAGCACGTAATCGCCGGGCTTGATCTGGGTCTTCTGGTAGGAACCCGGCGCGCCCGTCGGCACCTCGGCCACACGGATGCCCGGCCCGGAGTATTTGTAATCGAAGGTGAAGCCGAGGTGCGGGGTGACCGGTTCAGGCAAGCTTCCTGCCGCCGGGGAAACTTCGCTGTGCGAAGCCTCCAATTCGCCGATCATCATGCCCAGCACGGTGGAGAAATCATCGTTCGTCTCGACGGCTTCGAGCATCGGCTCGTAGCGCTTGCGGATGCCCTCCCAGTCGCGCCCGTGGAAGTTCGGGTCGTAGAAATTGTGATGATAACTGCGCCAGAACTGCGTGAAGGCCGCCTTGCGCTCCGCCTTCACGTCGCGGTCGAAATCGGCGCTGAATGTCACTTTCTCCGGTCCCTTCGCATCGCCCAGCTTGAACTTCCACACCTCGGCGTTCTGCACGTAAAGCGCGGACTTGCTTTCCGAAAGCACGCGCAGGCCACTCTTGTTGCCACCGGTGGTCTGGCGTTTGGTTTCCTTGCCGTCGTAGCTCACCGTCCAGACATCGCCCTCGGACATGAAGGCGATCGTGCCATCCGCCGTGACGGTCAGGTCCGCCTGCGGTGCCTGCGACGACAGCTTGCGAATGCGGCGGTGGATGTCGGTGAAATCAATTTCCACCTTCACCTTGTCCTTGGGCTTCTCGAACTTTAGGTCGGTGTCCGCCAGACGCGCCGACTCGGGCTGGAGCGGCATGACGTAGAGGCCGCTGCCGTCGCGGTCGCTCTGAAAGAAGAGGTATTTGCCGTCCGGCGACCACGTTGGCTGATGATGCTGTGCGTTGAGACGCGTGACGTTCTTCGCTTCGCCGCCCGCCGACGGCACGATCCAGATGTTCCAACTGCGTGTCTCACCTTTGCGTGTGTAGGCAATCCACTGCATGTCCGGAGACCACGCGAAATCCCCGCCACCGGAAACGCGCCAGTGCGTGCCCGGAACGTGGACCACGCGTTTTAACACGCCATCGGCGAGGTGCAGCGTGTGAAGGCCGCCTTCCTTGCCCGCCATCCAGAAGGCCAGGTGCTTGCCGTCCGGGCAGAGCGTGAGCCGTGTGACCTCCTCGGTGCGCTGCCAGAGCGATTTCACGGCCAGCGTGGCTAAGTCCATCTCGAAGATGCGCGTGTTGAACTCACGGTCGCTGGTGAAATAGAGCTTCTTGCCATCGCGTGACCAGATGAAGTCCGAGTCGTCGCCGACCCACTCAGTCAACCGCCGCGCGAACTCCTCGCTGCGACCCGCGACGCCCTTGGTCTTCTCCGTCGCCACCGTCCAGATGTCCCCGCGCAGTCCAAACGCGAGCGTCTTGCCGTCCGGTGACATCTCCGCCTCCGTCACGCCTGAGGTCAGCTTTTCACGCCGACGCGTGGTCTGCTTCTCGTCCGCGCTGACGACGAGTTTGATTTTCGTGGGCGACTTGGAACCGCCCTTCAACAAATACAGGTCCGGCCCATACTCGAAAGCGATGTCGCCGGATTTGCCGGCGACGCTGGGCCAGCGCACCGCGCCGCCGGTGAACTGGGTGAGCGGCTTGCCCTTGCCGTCGAGGTCGTAGAGCCAGAGGTTCGGCGTGCGCGCGGGACTATCCGTGATTTTTGGAACCGGCTCGTTGAGTTTGCCAGCGGAAGGCGTCACCTCGCCGACCGTGACGGTGAGCAGGCGCTTGCCGTCGGGGAGGAACTGCGTCCAGAGATGCTGGCGGTCGTCATTCGTGACGGGCTTGCGGCGGCCATCGGCGACGTTGAGCGTCCAGATCTGCGCCGCCGCCGCGCCGACGTAACGCGGGCGCGTCCAGTGGAAGCCGTAGCGTCCATACACGACCGACTTCCCGTCCGGCGCGAAGCTGGGGAAGTTCATCGCCGCGTAATCCTCGCAGAGCCGCTCGGTGGCAAGCGACTTCAAGTCCACGGCAAACAGGGCAAAGTTCGGGGTGTCGCGCTTGCCGGTGAAGAGCAGTTGCTTGCCGTCAGGGCTCCAGCCACCGGTCAGCTCGACGCCGCTGTGCCAGGTGAGCTGCTGTGCCGGTCCGCCGTCCGCCGGCACCACGAACAAGTCCCAGCCGCCGTTGCGCCGGCTGGCGAAGGCAACCCACTGACCATCCGGCGAGAAGACCGGGTAGGCATCCGATTCGACGTGCGAGGTCAGCGCCGTTGCACGACCGCCCTCGCTTGGCGCGACCCAGATGTCGCCGCGATAAACGAAGGCAAGCCGTTTGCCGTTGGGGCTGATTGCCGGCTGCCGCGCGCCGATAACCGGCTGCGGTGTGGGCGGTGTGAGCTGGGCGGAAGTGGAGAGCGCGGCGGCGAGCAGCGCGGCAAAAGCACGGACGGGCAAGGCACAAATTTTCATGGGCGGCAGCAGATACGGCGGACCCTAACCGGACGGGGTGGCGCGGGAAAGCTTCAGTTCGGAAGGCGTTGGCTGGCGAGCTCCCCCTAAGAGCCTGTCTGAAAATTGGGAGGGGTCCTGCGGTGCGGGATTTTGGCGTTGGCCAAGG
>CAIPBN010000677.1 GCA_903863315.1 uncultured Verrucomicrobiota bacterium
GCCGAGAGCGTGAGCACATCCACATGCGTGCGCATCAACTTGAACTTCTCCTTGTGCATCACGCCGAAGCGCTGCTCCTCATCAATCACCACGAGGCCAAGGTCCTTGAACGTCACATCGCTCTGCACGAGCCGATGCGTCCCGACCACGATGTCCACCGCGCCGGCCTGCAACTGCTCCACGACCTGCAACTGCTCCTTCTTCGTGCGATAGCGCGAGAGCAGCTCGACGCGCACCGGGTAGTCCGCCATGCGTTCGCGGAACGTGTTGTAATGCTGCTGCGCCAGCACGGTCGTGGGCACGAGGATGGCCACCTGCTTGCCGCCCATCACGCACTTGAACGCGGCGCGGATGGCCACCTCGGTCTTGCCGAAGCCCACATCGCCGCACACGAGGCGGTCCATGGGCTTGGCGACTTCCAAGTCGCGCTTCGCCTCGGCGATAGCGCGGAGCTGGTCCGCCGTTTCCTCAAAGAGAAAGGAACTTTCAAACTCGCGCTGCCAGGGTGTGTCCGGCCCGAACGAATGACCGGGCTGCGTCGCGCGCTGGGCTTGAATCTTAAGCAAGTCCGCCGCGACATCCCGCACCGCGCGCTCGGCCTGCTGCTTGGTTTTCTCCCAACGCTTGCCCCCGAGCGTGTTCAGCGGCGGACGCAGCTTGCCCGCGCCGACGTATTTGCTGATGAGATGCGCCTCGGTGACGGGGACGTAGAGCTTGGGCGGCTCGCGGTCCGTGTCGGACGGCGCGTATTCGAGGACGAGGCATTCCTGCCCGGACTCCGAAGCGACCGGCTGGTCCGTTTCGAGCAACGTGCGGTCTTTGCGGCCAGCCACGGGCAACACCTTCAAGCCTTTGAATCGTCCAATGCCGTGCTGGAGATGCACGACGTAATCGCCTTCTTCCAACTCGCTGAAATCAATGTCCATCGCCGAGCGCGCCGCGACCGCGTGGGCGGACTTCATGCGCCGAGGCCGCTGCACCTTGTAGCGCCCGAAAATCTCCGCGTCCGTGACGACGACGAACTTCGCCGCTTCGCAGAGGAAACCGCGCGCGAGGGTGCCGAGCCGCAAAGTAGGGCAGGCATCTTGCCCGCCTTCTGACTTCTCCACCGCAGGGGCGCCTTGCTCAATTTCCTTCCACACCTCTCCGAACCGCTGCGCCTCACCGTCGTTGTTGCACACGACCTGGACGGCGAAGCCCGCCCGCATCCACCGCTGAAGCTGGTGGAAAAACTCCCGTCGTTGGGCTAGGGCGACTTCCTGCTCCGGCATGCGGTCGGAGATAGGGCGGAATGCTTCGAGCGAGGCGAGGGCGAGAGAATTGAGGGGAGAGGATAGGGAATGGAGGATAGGGGCTGGTAAGGCCGGTGGTGTCGAGGGACTTCCGGCCGGCGACCGGCTCTTCTCTATCTTCTGAACGCTATCTCCCATCCTCTCTTCTTCCGGATCCCCCACTTCCTCCTCCATCAAAGCCAACACCGTCAGCCTGCGCCGCAGCAGTTCTCCGCGTAATTCCTGCCAGCTCGCGAAAAACGGGTCGTTAGCCGGGACCAGCTCGCCATACTCCTCTGCGTGGCGCTCAACGGCTTCCGGCTCGCAGAGGATCACGATGCTGTCGTCGGGCAAGTAGTCGAGCAGGGTGGCGAGGGGAGTTGGGAGTTGGGGGTTGGGAGTGTCGGGTTCTGCCTCGTCCGACACGATGTGCCCTGACGTTTGCTGCCGCAAAGACTGATTACTAATCACTCCCTTCTCCACCTCCCGCTTGAGCACGCCCAGTTCCCCCGCCGGCGGCAAAACCACTTCCGTCAGCTCTCCACCTTCGCGCGAGATCTGTGTGACCGGGTCGAAGCTGCGCAACGACTCCAACTCATCGCCGAAGAACTCCAGCCGCACCGGCCACGGACTCGTCAGCGGGAACACGTCCACGATGCCACCGCGCAAGGTGATGTCGCCC
>CAIPBN010000678.1 GCA_903863315.1 uncultured Verrucomicrobiota bacterium
ACATCGTGGATGTCCACGGGCGCAAGCTCGGGCAGCACGACGGCATCGAGTTCTACACCATCGGGCAGCGCAAGGGCCTCGGCCTCTCCGCGCCCAAGCCGCTTTACGTCGTCGAGTTGGACGCGGCGAACAACCGCGTGATCGTGGGCGACGAGACGATGCTGGACCGCGCCGAGTTCCGCGTGGAGCGCTGCAACTGGATTCCCTTTGAGAAACCGCCCGTGTCAATCGAGGTCACGGCGAAGATTCGTTACAACCATCCCGGCACGCCGGCGACGGTGACGCCAACTCCCGACGGCGCGGCCTTGGTGAAGTTGCACGCAGCCCAGCGCGCCATCACGCCGGGACAGGCGTGCGTGTTCTATCAGGAAGACCTCGTCGTCGGCGGCGGGTGGATTGCAAGGTAGCGCGCCCCAACAGCTCAACGACCGGGGACAGGCGGAGGCTGGGTCAACGGCGTCAAGTCCGTTCCCGGCAAAGGCGGCAACTCACCTCTTTGGACCTGAACCTCGGTGATCTTGCGATTGATTTCCATCCGCAGCGCCTGCTCAGCAGGATCCACTTGGGGTGCTGCCGGCGGGGAGGTAGCGTTCTGCCCAGCGACGCCCGGCGCTATCCGGACATTGCGCTGAAAGTTGGCGGCCCCGGGGATGGGAACAACGCCAGGGGGCGTGGCGGACGCGGCGGACGTGGCGGACACAGGCTGCACTCCGGTCCTGAGCGGCTGGCCTGTCGGCGGGTTGGAAATGGTGGGCACCGGCAACTGGCCGCCACCACCCAGCGGGGTAGCTGGAGCGGGGTTCAGGCCGGGCGGAACCGGAAAGCCAGGCAGGGTGGGCACGGGCGGGCCAGCGGGTCCCTTCAGTCCATCGTCTTTGAAGGACATCGTTCGCTCCTCACCATTGATTTTCACCCGCACCGTGCCGGCGGCGATGTCGATTCCGTCGGGAAGCACTTCGATGGCTCCCTGTCGCTCTCCCTGTGGGACGCTGAGATACTCCGGGGTGGGCTTGCCGGGCACCTGATTCACGAACATCGCGCGCGGCGGCTTGAACAAGGCGGTGAGGCCGCTGAGCTTCCAGTTGGTGGGCTTGGCGGGCTCGGCAGCAGGCGGAGGCGGAGCAGGCGCCGCAGGGGGTGGTTTGAGGCCGAAGGGATTGCGCTCGAGGATGACCTGATAATCACTCACAGCGCTCACCGCTTCCCCGCGCGCGCGCGCGGCGTTCGCAAGGCAAACCAGCCCCACCACCCAGAGGCACCACGTGAACGACTGCCGCATGTCTTTGAGACGCATCATCACTGCTTGAACACCGGTCAGCCTACGAGGTTGCGCGCCCGTTGGCAACAAGTCCGCTGCGCCGTCCGCAGTTCGTCGGGCCTAGGGATTTCCCGCTTGCGGGGCGGGCTGCCGTCGCTAGCTTGCCGCCATGCCGAAGAGCACTTGGATCATACCTTCTATCCTCTCTGCGCTGCTCATTGTGGGCGCCCTCGGATGGTCAGTGTGGAAGCGCGGCAACGAACTCGCCGCCGCGCAGGCCGCCCTGGAAGCAAGCCAGAAGGCCGCCGAGCAAACCGCCGCCCAGGCGCTCGGCCTCAAGGCGGACGTGGAGACCCTCAAGGACAGCGTGAAAGAGTTGAAGGAGCAGCTCGCCGAGGCGGAAAAGGAGCGCGAAACGGTCAGTAAAACCAAGAGCACGCTTGAACAGGAAATGCGTGCGGCGCTCAATTCGAAAGACATCACCATCTCCCAACTGCAAGGCAAGCTGACCGTAAACATCCTCGATCATGTTCTGTTCGATTCCGGAGAGGCCGCCGTGAAACCGGAAGGTCAGGAGATCCTCAAACGTCTTGCTGCCGTGCTCGCCCTGCACACCAACCGCACCATCCACGTTGTGGGGCACACTGACAATGTGCCCATTCGCGCCGGAGCCCGGGGCCGCTTTGCCAGCAACTGGGAATTATCCGCCGCCCGCGCCACGGCCGCCGTGCGGTTCCTGCACGAGCAGGCGGGCGTGAACCCGCGCCAGCTCGGGGCACTCGGCTATGGCGAGTTCCACCCGGTGGCCGACAACAGCACGACCGAAGGCCGCGCCAAAAACCGGCGCATCGCCGTCGTTGTCCTTCCGGAGGAACTCGCGGCCACTCAAGCCCCGGCTCCACCAGCCTCCGCTCCGCAACCCGAAATCCCGCCCAAACCCGGTGCTACCTCCCCTGCCCCGTAATTACCCCGGAAGCTGCGCACCTCAATTTTCCACCTCCCATGCGAATCCTGATTACCCTGCTCCTGCTGACCGCAGCGACCGCCCAGGCCGAACTTAAAACCGACATCGAGTTCGCCAAGGTTGGCGACGTCAGCCTTACGCTGGACGCCAATGTGCCCGACGGCACCGGACCGTTCCCGACGGTCATCCTGGTCCACGGCGGCGGGTTCATGCGGGGTGACAAGACCAGTTACATCAAGCCGCTGTTCGAGCCGATGACCAAGGCGGGCTTCACGTGGTTCACCATCAACTACCGTCTCGCTCCCGCGCATCGCTGGCCCGCCTGTGCGGAGGACGTGGAGCGCGCCATCCGCTGGGTGAAGGCCAACGCGAAACAATACAAGGCCGATCCCAAACGCATCGCCCTCGTCGGCGAATCGGCCGGCGGCCACCTCGTCTCCTATGTCGGCGTGCGGGGAGCGGGAGAAACCAGCGTGGCGGCGGTGGTGCCCATTTACGCGCCGCACGATCTGGCCTTCCAGGTGAAGAGCCGCAACGCACTCGGCCCGTCCATGACGGCATTGCTTGGGCTCACGGAGCTGAACGACGCGGCGTGGAAGCCTCTCGAAGCTGCCTCGGCCACCACCTATTTGCGCGCGGGCCTGCCTCCGTTTCTGCTGCTGCACGGCACGAAGGACGCGCAGGTGCCCTACGAACAGTCGGTGAAGTTTCAGGCGCGGATGAAGGCGCTCGGCAACACCTGCGACTTCATCACCATTCCCGACGGGGCGCACGGCATGGGCGGCTGGGACAAGCTGCTGCCTGATTACAAGGACCAGCTCGTCGCCTGGCTGCGCAAGACGCTGAAGTGATTGGAAGGGCGCGCAGAGGGACAATCCAGTTCGTCGTTGCGAATTTCATCCGCACACGTAACGTCCGTCCCGCCATGACAAAAACGACCTTTGTTTGCTCCTCTGCTCTCGTTGCCACGCTCTCTGTGGCAGCCGTCGCGCACGCGGCGGACTGGCCCCAATATCGCGGGCCAAACCTTGACGGTTCCACCAGTGAAAAGATTGCCTCCAAGTGGCCAGCCGGCGGTCCGAAGGTGGTGTGGAAAGCCGCCACCCCCACCGGGTTCAGCTCCTTCACCGTGGCCGGCGGGAAAGCCTTCACCCAAATAACACGGGACGCCGATGGTGCGCCCCGTGAAGTGGCGGTGGCGCTCGACGCCAACACCGGCAAAGAAGTTTGGGCCTTCCCCGTCGGCGGCAACGCCTACGGTCACAACGGCGGCAACGCGGGCGCGAAAGGCAATGACGGCGGCGATGGTCCGCGCTCCACACCCACCGTGGTGGGCGGCAAAGTTTACGTGCTTTCCTCCGATCTCGCGCTGTTCTGCCTCGACGCCAACACCGGCAAGCAGGTCTGGACCCACGACCTGATCAAAGAATTCGCCGGCCGGAACATCACCTGGAAAAACGCCGCCTCCCCGGTCGTGGACGGCAGTCTCGTTTACGTTGCCGGCGGCGGCGCGGGCCAGTCGCTCCTCGCCTTCAACAAGGACACCGGCGCCCTGGCCTGGAAATCGCAGGACGAGAAAATGACGCACTCGACTCCGGTGGTCGCAACCATTCTCGGTGCGAAGCAGGTCATCTTCTTCACGCAAAGCGGCCTGGTTTCCGTGGGTGCCACGGATGGCAAATTGCTCTGGAAGGCCCCGTATCGCTTCAACGTTTCCACCGCCATCACCCCGGTGGTGGCCGGTGACATGGTCTATTGCTCGGCGGGCTACGGCGTCGGCGGCGGCGCGTTCAAGATCAGCAAGGCGGGCGCGGCCTTCAAGGCCGACCAGCTCTGGCAGACCCCCGGCGACAAGGAAGTGGCGAACCACTGGAGCACCCCGGTTTACAAGGACGGCCACCTCTACGGGATGTTCCAGTTCAAGGAATACGGTTCCGGGCCGCTCAAGTGCGTCGAGCTCGCCACCGGCAAGGTCAAGTGGAGCCAACCCGGCTTCGGCCCGGGCAACGTCATCCTGCTCGGCGACCAAATCCTCGCGCTGTCGGACGCCGGGGACATCGTCGTGGCTGAAGCCACCACTGCCGGCTACAAGGAACTCAGCCGCGCCAAGGCTGTCGGTGGCAAATGCTGGTCCACCCCCGTCGTGAGCAATGGCCGGGTGTATGTGCGCAGCACGAAGGAGGCGGCCTGTCTCGACGTGTCCGCCAAGAGCGCCCAGAAGTAAGCTGCGGCAATTTCAAGTGAGCGGGCTGACGGCAACGTCAGCCCGTTTTGCTTTGGGCGCGGCCAGCTTTCTCATTTCTCCCGTTCGTGTAACCGGCTACACTGCAAGGCGTCACCAGTCCTGTGCTGGTTTTGTGTCCGACCGACTTATGGGTGAGCAGCCAGGCTTGGATGTCGCGGTTTGCCTGGCGCGCGTGCGCGAGCGTGATGAGGACGCCGCCCGCGCGCTCGTTGAGCATCTTTATCCGCTCGTCATCAAAATCGTCCGGGCGCATCTGCCCAGGCGGCTCGACGAGGAAGATCTGGCGCAGGAGATTTTTATGAAGGTGTTTGCCAACGCCGCGCAGTATCGGGGCGAAGTGCCGTTCGGGCATTGGGTCTCGCGCGTAGCCGTGAGCACCTGCCTCGACCGGCTCCGCGCGCAGAAGCGCCGGCCCGAGTGGCGCTGGGCGGATCTGTCCGAAGGCGAGGCTCAAGTGCTCGACACCATCCTGCACAACGAACAAGCGCCGCACCCTTCGCAGGCGGCGGACGCGGGCGAACTCGTTGGCAAGCTGTTGCAGACCCTCAGTCCCGAAGACCAGCTCGTCATCCGGCTGCTGGACCTGGAAGAGCGCTCGGTGGCGGACATCGCCACGCAGACCGGCTGGAGCCAGACCTTGGTGAAAGTGCGCGCCTTCCGCGCGCGGCGGAAATTGCGCAAGCAGCTTGAACAACTTGAGAAACTGAAACGCCATGAGTGAACCGAAAGACAACTGGCAGAAACTCGCCCGCCTTGCGCGGCAGGCCCCGAAGCCCGCCAAGGAAGCCGCGCCGTTCGGTTTCGCCACACGCGTCTCGGCTCGCTGGGCGGGCGGCGAGACGCCCGCGCCGTCCACTTGGGACGTGTTGGAAGCCTTTTCCCTCCGCAGCCTCGCTGTGGCCGGTGTTCTGATGGTGGCGGTGCTCTTCACCAGTTACGACGTTGCCACGCCGGGCTGGACCCAGCAATACACCGTGGCGGACGCGACCTTTGACCCCATTTTCGAGGAATGAATTGGATGCGACATTGGAAGGTAATGTTGGCGCTCGTTGCCTTGTTTGCCCTGGGTGCGGCGACCGGTTCGGTCATCACGCTTAAAGTGGTCAAGCGCGCCATTGAGGGCCGCACCAATCCCGAGCGAATGTCGCAGAGCCTGCTGGGTGAGTATCAGCGCCGTCTAAAACTCACGCCCGAGCAGGTTGATAAGATAAAGCCCATTCTCCAGCGCACCGGCCGCGAAATGTGGGAGCTGCGCACCGAGATGGCCGGGCGCACATTTCAGGTCATCCGCGCCTCGCACGAGGAAATCGCCGCCGAACTCACGCCCGAGCAGCGCGAGGAGTTCGCGCGCCTGAACAAGGAGATGCGAGAGCGCTACCGCCAGCAAGGCCCGCCGGGACCGAAAGGATTGCCGCCGATGAAGGGGCCCAGGCCTGGAGTGTTCAGCGCGCCCGCTCCCAAAGTTGAAACAAAGGACACGGAGAAGAGCAAATGAACCGTCTCCTCCTCGCCTTGTTTGTCACCCTTGCTTTACCGGCCTTCGCCGCCGGGTCGCCCAAGCTTGCCGACACGACCGGCCAATTCCACGAGCCACTCAAACCCACCGCCGCCCGCAAGGCCACCGTCGTCATCTTTACGCTGCCGGACTGTC
>CAIPBN010000679.1 GCA_903863315.1 uncultured Verrucomicrobiota bacterium
AATCGCACTGGAAGTGGCAGCGCCCGCCGCGCATTTCTGCCACGAGCCAAAGACTGGCCAGACACCCGGGCACCCGGTGCGCTTCCGTCTTCAACCCGGCGGCAAGCGCCGGACGTTGCCGCGCCTGATCCACGAGCCACTGCAATCGTTCCTGCGAATGCCGGAAACCGCCCAACCGCGCCATCAGGGCCTCGCGCCTCGTGGCAAGCGAAGTCGAGGAGATGGCGGGTTCGGTCACACCCGGAAGCTAGCGGGCCAGCCCGACGCAAGCCAGCCCGGCGCACGTCTTGGCCTGCGGCGGCAAGCAAAGCGCGCAGTCCAAAAGCGACCCGCGCCACCGTTCGCCACTTGAATTGTCCCGCCGCTTGCCAGTCCAATCGCGCCAACGAAATGAAACGCGCCTTCCACCTCGCCCCCCTGCTCTGCCTCGCCACCTATGCCCATGCCGCCAGCGACTGGCCGCAGTTCCGCGGCCCGGATGGCAACGGCCATTCCTCCGCCAAGAATCTCCCGCTCACCTGGGACGGCACCAAGAACGTGCAGTGGAAGGTGGAAGTCGCCGGCAAAGGCTGGGCCTCCCCGTCCTTGCACAACAGCCGCCTCTACCTGACCACCGCCGAGGAAGCGGGCGGCAATCTCTCCCTGCGGGCGTTGTCCATGGATGCCGCCAGCGGTAAGCAACTCTGGAGCACCGAGGTCATCGTCACGCCGCCGGTCAAACACCACGCCAAGAACAGCCAGGCCAGCCCCACGCCCATCGTGGATGGCGACCGGATCTACGTTCACTTTGGCCATTACGGCACCGCCTGCCTGGATCTCGCGGGCAAGGTCGTCTGGAAGCAGACGGAGTTGAAATACTCGCCCGTCCACGGCAATGGCGGCT
This sequence comes from uncultured Verrucomicrobiota bacterium, assembly GCA_903863315.1. GTDB lineage: Bacteria > Verrucomicrobiota > Verrucomicrobiia > Limisphaerales > SXTU01 > SXTU01. The sequence continues at coordinate 884 of CAIPBN010000679.1, forward strand.
CGCCCATCCTCGCCGGCAACGCGCTCATCTTCAGTTGCGACGGCGGCAGCGACCCGTTCGTCGTCGCGCTGGACAAGGCCAGCGGCAAGGTGCTCTGGAAGGTGAAGCGTGAAACCACCGCGAAACGGAACTTCTCCTTCAGCACGCCCACGCTCATCACCGTCAAGGGCCAGCAACAGCTCATCACCCCCGGCAGCGGCGTCGTCTGCGCGCTCGATCCCAAGACCGGCGCGGAACTCTGGCGCTGCCGCTACGGCGAGGGTTACTCCGTCATCCCGAAGCCCGTCTTCGGCCACGGCATGGTTTATCTCAGTTCGGGCTACGACAAGCCGGTGCTCCACGCCATCCGCGTGGACGGCAAGGGTGACGTGACCGACACACACATCGCCTGGAAGCTGGAGAAAGGCGCGCCGCACACCCCGTCGGCGCTGCTGGTGGGCGATGAACTCTACGTCGTCTCCGACGCCGGCATCGCGAGCTGCCTCGACGCCAAGACCGGCACGGTCCACTGGTCCGAGCGCGTCGGCGGCAACTACTCCGCCTCACCGGTGCTGGCCGACGGCAAGATTTACCTCCAGAACGAAACCGGCACCGGCGTCGTGCTCAAGCCGGGCAAGACCTTCGAGAAACTGGCGGAGAACGCGCTGGGCGAAAAGACCCTCGCCTCCTACGCCGTGACCGATGGCGCGCTCTTCATCCGCTCGGAGAAGAACCTCTACCGCATCGGCGGGAAGTAGGCGTTTGTGAAGGGGACACTCTTGTCCCCGCTGCATGAACCTGTGCCGGCGGCTTCCAGCCGCCGCTCGTGGGCTACAGCAGTTCAAATCCGCACCGAGCCAGCCACCCTGGAAGTCGCCGGGGTGGCCGGGCAAAACTCCGCTTGCCAAGGGCGGGCATGGCGAGCAAGTTTTCCCCGACCCTTACAACCGGCCATGAACACGTCGCGCCACCTCACCAGGCCCGCTGGCTTCACCTTGATCGAACTTTTGGTCGTTATTGCCATCATCGCCATTCTTGCGGGGATGCTGTTGCCAGCCCTGAGCAAGGCGAAAGAGAAAGCCAAGCGGACGCAGTGTGTTTCAAATCAAAAGCAGGTGGCACTCGCATTCATGATGTATGCGGCGGATCAGGATGACCGCACGCCTTATCAGAACGCGGGCAATGTGAACTTCTTTGCCACGACGGCCACCGCTAACTTTCTCGGCGTTCTGCAGCCAAACCTTGGCACCAATAGCAAGGCATTCACCTGCATAGCCTCCCAATTGGAGTGGCAGAATCAGGCCAACGCGGCCGACGCAAACAACGACACCATCTATATTGGCAACGCAGTTGTGATGGGGGCGAACAACTTCAATCGGCGCGTCGTGAATGTGCCAAACCCCAGCCGTATCATCAGCATGCAGGAGAGTTCCGCCCGAACGCATGTGGCCTGGCTCCGTCCTTCTGGAACCGGCACGCCCCGCACCTACACGAACTGGCACCTGACCAGGAATCCCAATACCTATCCCGGGCCGGCTTACCCCTATTGGGAATGGTATTCGTCGAATCATCAAGGCGGCGGAAACCTGATTCACATGGATGGGCATGTCGAATGGCGGCATCACACCAAGCTCACCAGCGG
>CAIPBN010000680.1 GCA_903863315.1 uncultured Verrucomicrobiota bacterium
CTGAATACTGGTTCGCATCGGTTCAGCCCTTCGCATTGCTCACCGGGAAGGCCTTGGCATAAGCCTCAAGGTCGCCCTTGGGGTCGAACTTCACGCCGTCGAACATCTCCCAGCCGGTGTCATCCTGCTGCCGGTCGGTGACGCCGATTTCCTTCAGGGCCTCGGTGTAGATGTCTCCGCGCATGACCTGCTTGGCGACGCCCGCGTAGTCCGGCGCGCCCGTGACCATGCCCCAGCGGCGGAACTGCGTGAGCCACCACTTGGCGTAGGCGGGCTGCGGGTAATTGCAGTTCCGCTTGCTGAAGTGCATGTAGAAGTCGTCCGTGACCGGCGGGCGACCGTCGCCGTAGTCGAGCTTGCCGAGCAGGCGGCCTAGGATGATTTCCTTGTCGCAGTTGATGTAGGTCGGCCGGCTGACAATTTCGCACTGCTCCGGGCGGTTCTTCATGTCGTCGAGCCACACGCTGGACTCGTGCAGCGCCTTGAGGACGGCCTTCACGGTCTTGGGGTTCTTCTCGGCGAACTCGGCGGTGAAGGCGCAAACCTTCTCAGGATGGTCCTTCCAAATCTCCTGTGTGGTGACGCTGGTGAAACCAATCTTGTCGGAGATGGCGCGGGCGTTCCACGGCTCGCCGACACAATAGCCGTCCATCTTGCCGACCTTCATGTTCGCGACCATCTGCGGCGGCGGGATGGTGATGAGCGCCACGTCCTTGTCCGGGTTGATGCCGCCGGCGGCGAGATAATAGCGCATCCACATCGCGTGCGTGCCGGGCGGGAAGGTCATCGCAAACGCGAGCGGCTCGCCGAGCTTCTTCGCCTTGTCCACGTAGGGCTTGATGGCCTTCGGGTCCGCGCCGACTTTGCCCTTCCACTCGGCCTTGAGCGTGATGGCCTGGCCGTTGCGGTTGAGAATCCACGGGATGACCATCGGCTTCTTCGGCGATCCAAGCAGGCCCATCGTGCTGGCGATGGGCATTCCCAACAGCATGTGCGTCAGTTGATTGTCACCGGAGGAAAGTGAGTCGCGGATCGCCGCCCAGTTCGCGCCCTTGGCGATGGTCACGTCCACGCCATATTTCTTGAAGAAGCCCTTCTCCGCCGCGATGACGAGCGGTGAGTTGTCCGTCAGCGCGATGATGCCGCAGCGGAGCTTGGCGGTTTCCGGTGCGTCACTGGCATACACACTGCCGACCCAGCCACGCGGCAGGCCGCCAAGCAGCGCACCGGTGCCGAGGGTCTGGCCGACCCGCGTGAGGAAGCGGCGACGGGAGGAGGGAAGAGAGGCGGGAGGTTGAATGGTCTTGTTCATGGTTTGCATGCATTCCGTGCAAGTGTCGTGCACTGGACTCCCTTTTAGCGCGTGCAATGCCAACCGTGAAAAATCTGGCCCGCCGGCTGCTGAGAGATATTCCGGCAGCGGATGAAATCCTTTCCTAAATGAGCGAACCACTTGATAGCAGACAACTACGTGCCTTCGTAACCCTAGCAAACACGGGCAGTTTTACGCGCACTGGCAAGGATTTGTTCCTGACCCAGTCCGCGATCAGCCACGCCATCAAGGCGCTGGAGGAGGATGTGGGCTGTCGTCTTTTTGACAGGGTGGGCAAATCCGTGGCCCTGACCCCGGCAGGCGAACAGCTTTTGCACCACGCCAAGGGAATTCTCGAAGAAATGACGCAGGCCCGGGCGGCCCTGGAGCATTTGGGCAAGTGGGGGCGCACCCATTTGCGCCTCGCAACGAGCGAGGCCGCCTGCGAGGCGCTGCTGCCCAACGTGCTCGCCCAGCACAAGGAACAGTTCCCGCAATGCCAGATGACCGTGTCGTCCGCGGATGTGAGCGAGGCGATCGAGCTGCTGCACAATGGCCACGCGGATCTGGTCTTGAGCCTCGAACCCGGACCCGATGCGGGCGTGGAGTTCGTGCCGGTGTTCGGCGATGATTTGCAATTTCTGGTGAGCGCCCGGCATCCGTGGGCGGTCGCCCAGCAGGTCGTGCGCGAGGAGATCCCCACCCAGCCCTACATCCTCTACAGCCGGTCCAGCTACACCTCGCGGCTGGTGGAGGGCTACTTCCGGCACGAGGAAATGACACTGCTCAAGATGATGGAGGTCGGCAGCATGAGCGCCATCCGTGAAATGGTCGCGCGCGGCCTCGGCGTGAGCATCCTCGCCCCATGGGTGGCGCGGGATGAAATCGCCGCCGGCACGCTCGTGGCCCTGCCCTTGGGGCGCCGCAAGCTGACCCGCAACTGGGGTGTGCTGCACCGGCGCGGCCGCCGGCTCAATCTGGCCGAGGAACAGTTCGTCTCGCTCTGCCGCCGCGAGGGCGCGCAGCTCGTCGGCGGCAGCGGTGCCAAGGCCAACGCAAAAACGGCGTAGCGCCCGTGCCGGCGGCTTGCCGCCGCCGCGTTGCGCGTTGGTGGTAAAGGGCCGTCTCAAACTGCTGCCCGCCACAGACGGCGACTGTAAATCGCCGGCACGCACCGCGTGCGACATTGAACCTTCGCGATTCGCCAGCGAGCATCGTCGGCGATGACTTCACGCGCCCGCCCGTTCCACTTCACGAGGGGCGCGGTGCATTTCCCCGAACTGGCCCTGTGGCTCGACGCGCATGACGGCCGTGGCCCAGACGAATGGGCCGTCGTCACTCACGCGCACTCCGACCACATCGCGCGCCACAAACGCGTCATCCTCACCGAGCCCACCGCGCGCCTGTTGCGCCAACGCCTCGGCGGCCAGCGTGAGGAACGCGTGCTGCGCTTCGGCGAACGCACGGAGTTCAGCGGCCCATGCGGTGGGTTCGCGCTCACGCTCCTGCCCGCCGGCCACATCCTCGGCAGCGCGATGGTCCTGGTCGAATGGAGCGGCGGCTCGCTGCTCTACACCGGCGACTTCCGTCTGCGCGCCAGTCCGGCGTGCGAGCCGTGCGACTTCACCGCCGCGCGGGGCTGCGACTGGCTCGTGATGGAAACCACCTTTGGCCGACCCGAATATGTCTTCCCGCCGACGTCACAAGTCACTGCGAGGCTGCTGCAATTCTGCCGCACCGCGCTTGCCGCCGATTCGACGCCCGTGCTGCTCGGCTGGACGCTCGGCAAGGCGCAAGAACTCCTCTGCCTGCTCTCTGACAGCGGTCTGCGGGTGGCCGTGCATGCATCTGTCCTGCCGCTGGCACGCATCTACGAACAATGCGGCGTGCGGCTCGGTGCTTACGACGCGCTCGACACCACACAGGCAAAGAACTGCGTCCTCATTTGCCCGCCGACCTTCGCGCAGTCGCCGCAACGCGCCGCGCTCGGCCCGTGCCAGCTCGCCGTGGCCACTGGCTGGGCGATGGACAGCAGTTGCAAGTATCGCTCCGGCGTGGACGCAGCGTTTCCACTGAGCGACCACGCGGACTTCAACGAGTTGATTGAGTTCGTCCGCCTAGTGCGCCCACGCCGCGTCTTCACCACCCACGGTTTCGCCACGGACTTCGCCGCGACCTTGCGCGACCTCGGCTTTGACGCGGAAGCGCTGGTAAACGGGGAGCAACTGACGTTTGCGCTCGGGGTGCCGCCGAGCGGTGCCGTGTGAAGCTGCAAGGCAGCACGTGACACAAACTCCACTTGCCTTTGCGTTCTCTTCCGCAACACTCGCCGCGCTTATGAGCAAGAACACCGGCCACAAAGTCTCCAAGAAGTTCGCCGCCTATCCGCGCCTCAACCCGCTCGGCGTGGGCAAGGACATCTCCGCCGCCGACCTCATTGACCAGGTCATGCTCGCCTACAACGGTGGGCGGCTTCGCGAAGCCAGCCAGCTCCTCGCGAAGAAGATGCTGCCGCAGGACGGCTTCATCGGCATGTCTCTCACGGGCGCGCTCACACCCGCCGGCCTCGGCAAGTCCTGCCTCATCCCGCTGATGAAGGGTGGCTACGTGGACTGGATCATCTCCACCGGCGCGAATCTCTATCACGACCTCCACTTTGGTTTGGACATGCAGCTCCACAGCGGCTCGCCGTTCCTCGACGACGTGCAGTTGCACCAGGACGGCGTCATCCGCATCTACGACGTGCTCTTCGACTACAACGTCCTCCTCGACACCGACGCCTTCGTCCGCGAAGTCATCCAAGGCCCCGAGTTCCAGCGGCCCATGGGCACGGATGAATTCCACTACCTCCTCGGCAAATACGTCGCCGCGCGCGGCAAAAAGCTCGGCCTGAAGGATTCCTCCGTCCTCGCCACCGCCTACGAGTGCGGCATCCCGATTTTCACCAGCAGCCCCGGCGACTCCAGCATCGGCATGAACGTCGCCGCGATGGCGATGCGCGGTTCGGCGCTCCTGCCCGACGTGAACCGCGACGTGAACCAGACCGCCGCCATCGTCTATCACGCGAAGTCCACCGGCCATACCAGCAGCGTGTTCATCCTCGGCGGTGGCAGCCCGAAGAACTTCATGCTCCAGACCGAGCCGCAGATTCAGGAAGTCCTCGGCATCCAGGAGAAGGGCCACGACTACTTCCTCCAAGTCACCGACGCACGCCCCGACACCGGCGGCCTGAGCGGCGCGACGCCTGCCGAGGCCGTGAGCTGGGGCAAGGTGGACCCCGACAAGCTCCCCGACAGCGTCGTCTGCTACACGGACAGCACCATCGCCCTGCCGTTGCTGACCGCCTATGTCCTCTCGCGCGTGAAGCCCCGCAAGCTCAAGCGCCTCTACGACCACCGCGACACGATTCTGGACAAGGTGAAGCAAAAGTATCTCAAGACCGGCACCGTGACGAAGGTGCTGACCAGCCGGAAGATCGCCAAGCGCTCCAGCAGCGTGGGGCTGAAACAGAAGTAAAACGGCCGGGCCAGCGGCCTGAACCCTTGCACTGCCGGCTTGCCCCGACAGTGCAAATGACTTACTCCAGTCTCCGTTTTCAGCGCGGCGATTTGATTCTGGCATCGTGAGCAACCCAACCAAACCAGTGCGGCTCGGCATCGTCGGCTGCGGCGCGGTCACGCGCGAGATGCACCTGCCGGCCTTCATCCAGTCGCCGCACGTCGAGGTCACCTTTCTCTGCGACCGCGTCACGAAGAACACCCAGCTCGCCAAGCAGGAATACGGCCTGCCCGACGCCCGCGTCACCGCCGAGGTGAAGGACTTCGCCGGGCAGGTGGACGCTGCGCTCGTGGCGGTGCCGCCGAAGTTCCACGCGCCGGTAACGTGCGAGCTGCTGGCGATGGGCATTGATGTGCTGTGCGAGAAGCCCATCGCTCTCAGCACCGCCGAGGCGCGGCAGATGAGCGACGTGGCGAAGAAGCACGGGCGCATCCTCTCCGTCGGCTTCGTCACGCGCTTCAACCGCAACGCCGAGGTCTTCCGCCGCATCGTGAGCGACCCGCTCATCGGCGAGATTCAGGAAGTCATCGCCGAGGCTGGCTCGGTGATGGGCTGGATCATGACCAGCGACGCCTACTTCAACAAGAAGCTCACCCTCGGCGGCGCGTTCTTCGACTCCGGTGTGCATCTCATTGACCGCGTCGTGGACCTCTTCGGCGACGTCGGCGACATCGCCTACGAGGACGACTCCTTCGGCGGCGTGGAGTGCAACGCGAACCTCACGGGCAAGCTCGCCATCGCGGGCCGCAGCGTGCCGTGCCGCATGAGCTTCAGTTGGACCCATGGGCTGCTGAACGGTGTGAAGGTCATCGGCACCCATGGCACGGCCGAAGTGAAGTATCTCGACCCTGACGCGCTTATCGTGACGCGCACGGTGGGCGGCGAACCACTGGAACTCGGCGTGCGCTACCAAGGCGCCGCGCCGAATCCGTATCTCCTGCAAATCGAGGACTTCGCCCGCGCCGTCCGCACGCGCGGCACGCCGAAGGTCACCGCTGAATCCGCCACGATGTCATTGGCCATCATCGAGCGCGCCTACGCCGCCCGCACGCCGATGAAGCAGCCGTGGGTGGAAGTGAATCGATAGGCTCCGATGACCAAGCTCCTCATGCACGGCAACCGGAGCGTCGGTCGATATGCGGCCGTTTCGGTAAAGCTGAACCATGTCCAATTCTAAAAACCCAAGTTCTCAGCCAAGCCTCGTTGTCACAAAGGCAGCAGCAAGGCTGGCTTGCGTATGCCTTCTGCTCGCTCTTCCGCTCACACCCGGCTACGGCAGCAGTCTTGGGATGCCTTGGCCCTTTTTTATCTGCACTTGGGGAATGATGTCGCTTTTCGCCGCTGTCAGCGTCGTGGGTTACTTCGCGTGCAAAAGGCGCGGTGATCAAATCAGCGTCTTCTACCTGGTTGGCCCTGGATTGCTCTTGGTCGTGCTGTTGCTTCTCCTGAATCGTTACGATATTGCCCGAGCAATCCTGCGTTATGAGGATGCACTCTAACTGGCTCGCGTGCTAACAGCTTTCCCCTTCGCATGACCCCGACCAAAATCCTCCTCACCGGCGCGACGGGCTTCATCGGCACGCGGTTGTGCGAGCGGCTCAAGCTGCACTGGCGGCTCCCGTATCGCGCGCTCGTGCGCAACTACACCCACGCCACACGCATCGCCCGGCTCGACTCCGAGATGATTCCCGGCGACCTCACGAAGGTGGACACCATCGTGAAGGCCCTCGAAGGCTGCGACGCACTCGTCCACCTCGCGCACGGCGAGGACGACAAGGCTCCGAAGGAAACGGCGAACGTCATCGCCGCCGCGTTGCGCGCGAAGGTGAAGCGCTTCGTCCACATCAGCTCGATGTCCGTCCACGGCTCGAACCCCGGCCCCGAGAGCTGCCGCGAGGCCACCGCGCCCATCGTCCGCCGCGACGAGAGCACCTACGTCGTCTCGAAGGCGAAGGAGGAACTCCTCGTGCGCCAGGCCATCGAGCGCGACGGCCTGCCCGCGATTATCCTGCGGCCCACGGTGGTTTACGGCCCGTATGGCGGCTTCGTCATCGCCGCGGTGCAACAAGCCAAGGGCGGCGTCATCGGCCTGCTCGACGAGGGCAAGTGGGTCTGCAACGCCGTGATGGTGGACGACGTTTGCTCCGCCATCCACGCGGCGCTCACCACGGACAAAGGCGTCGGCCAGGCCTTCTTCGTGAACTCTGATAAAGCCATCACCTGGCGCGAGTGGAACCTGACTTTTGGCGAAATGCTCGGGCGCAAGCTGGAAACGGTGAACTTCGACACCGCCGAGCTGCGTGCGTATTGGGCGAAGCAGAAGCCGACGCTCAAATCCAACGTCACCGCCGCCGCGAAGCTCGTCGTCTCGCCGGACCTGCACCGGCAGTTCGGGAAAATTCCCGCTGTGAAGTCCGCCATCGTGTGGGCGAAGGAAACCGTGAAGGCGCAGATGGGCGAGGAGAAGGTGCTCGCGTTCAAGGCGAAGATGTCCCCGCGCCCCCGCGCCAGCACCGGCCCCGGCGTGCCGATGCCCAACCCCAGCCGCATCCGCCTCGAAGCCTTTCCCATCGAGTTTTCCAACGAGCTGCTCAAGCAGACGCTCGGCTGGAAGCCCGCCTATGACTTCCAAGCCGGGGCCGAGGTCACCCGGCAGTGGTTGGAGTTCGCCCGGATGATTCCGGCGCGGCAGTGACATCGCCACGCTGGCTGGCCTCGGTTTCACCGCCCCACCTTGCCGAGGCTTGGAAATCCGGTGACTTTTCCTACTGCGTTCACGCACGCTCGCCGCGATTGCAGCCATGAGCACTCCACTGCCACCACTACAAGCCGAGCATCAGGCGTGGGAGGTGCTGCGCGCCTTCTCCGCCACTGACCGGGCGCGGGGCGAGGACTACCTGCGCAAGGGCCGCGTGCTGGGGTTGAGCTGCGCGGTGCCCGGCACGCATTACCAGGCGGATGTCGAGGGCACCACGGTTTATCAGGTGGACTGGATGTTCGAGGATGGCGGGTGGGTGGACACTTGTTCGTGTCCGGTGGGCACGGGCTGCAAGCACAGCTATGCGGCGCTCAAGGCCTTGCTGCTGAGCCCCACCAGTGACGAGCGGGGCGTGGTGACCCCGGTGGGCCAGCCCAAACCGGGCACGCGGAGCCAGTCGCCCATCAGCCCGCTGGCGGACAAGCTCCGCACGGTCGTGGGCCGGGAGCTGACCCGGGACGAGGCGAAGTTCCTGACCAAGCTGCATGAAGTGGCCGAGCGGGTGGCCCTCAACAAGTCCGTCAACCAGTTCGACTTCAACGAACTGGACCTCGTCGCGCCGCCCAACCCGAAGTATCAGCCGCTCAAGCTCTGGCCCACCCTGCCGAAGGACGAGCACGAGCTCTGGCTCTATCTCGCCCATGCCACGCAGCAGGCGGGTGGCCGCATCCCTGAGTTCATGCAGCCGCTCACGGACCTCACGGGCTTGAGCGGCAAGATGCGCCGGTGGCTGCGGAGCCGGGAGGTCGAAGTCTGGCGGCAACGGCTGCAAACCTTGAGTGACAGTGAATCCTCCGAGGCGGCGCCGACGGTGGAGCTGCGCCTGCGCGTGACGGCGGAAGGCGCGGAGCTGCAGTCCCGGAGCCTGGGCGGGGCGGACTTCGTGAAGTTCTCCTTTTCCACGTTCGCGCGGTTGGGCGACGAGGTGTCCCATGGGCGGGCGACGCTGTCACCCGAGGCGGCGCTGTTGTGGCACAACTTCGCCAACCGCCACACCCTGACGGCGCGGCAATGGCAGGTGGGCATCCAGGATGTGGATGCCCCGCGGGTGCTGGGCTTGCTGCTGCGAACGCCGTCGCTGCGGGACCGCATCGTGACGGCGGCCGGCGCGCCCTACGGATGGGGTGCGGACCCGTTGCACTGGCAGCTCACGCCTGCCGAGAACGACGAGGATGATTACCGCCTCCGGCTCGCGCGCCCGGATGGACTGGCCTTGGGGCGGCTGTTGTTTGTCGTGGCCGGCCAGCCCGCGCTTTACGTGGGCGAAGACACGATTTTCAGCGGTCCACCGGCCTTGCCGGGGTTGCAAGGGCTGGAGCCCTCGACCGAAATCCGCATCCCTGCGGCGGCGCTCGAAGGGCGCGAGGGGGTCGAGCTGCTCCGCCGGCTGGGCATCGCGATGCCGGAGCGCCTGCGGCAACGGGTCCAAACCCACCCGCTGCACATCCGGATCACCGCCTCACTGCGAGCGGCCAGCCATTACTCGCAGACCGAGGAATGCCTCCTGCATGTGCAGGCCCACTCCGCAGATGGCCAGGTGAAAGAGCATTGGACTCCCGCTGGCTGGGACTCTGAGGGGTCCGAACCAGCCCAGGCGACAACTGACCCAAGCATCGTTTTCTACGATCGCAGCGCGCTGGCCCTGGTGCCGGCGCTCATGAGCCCGCTGGACTGCAAGTTCGACCGCTGGCAGGGGACGCTCACCAAGCGCGTCACCAAGAAGTTCCCCGTCGAATTCACCGCATGGCTCAAGACGGTGCCGGCAGCCTTCGAGGTCAATTTGGAGGGCGAACTCGCCTCGCTCGCGCAGGACGCCATCGCCGGCACCGTGCAGCTCGAAGCCACCGAGGCGGGCACGGACTGGTTCGATCTGCGCGTCATCCTCAACGTCGCCGACACGCAACTGACACCGGCGGAAATCAAGCTGCTGCTCTCCGCGAAGGGCGGCTTCGTGCGGCTGGACAACAAGGGCTGGCGCAAACTGGAGTTCAAGCTCACTGACGAGGAGGACGAGCAGCTCGCCCGCCTGGGCCTCACGCCGCGCGAGCTGACCGACGAGCCACAGCGCCTCCACGCGCTTCAGCTTGCGGACCCGGCGGCCAAGCGATTTTTGCCCGAGGCCCAGACTCAAGCTATCCAGCTCCGCGCCTCCGAGCTGAAGACCCGCGTCGCACCCGCATTGCCCGCCGGACTAAAGGCGGAGCTGCGGCCGTATCAGCTAGAGGGTTTTCACTTCCTCGCCTACCTCGCAGAAAACAATTTCGGCGGCATCCTCGCCGACGACATGGGCCTGGGCAAAACCTTGCAGACGCTCGCGTGGCTCCTGTGGCTGCGCACGAGGCATCCAGCTTCCCAGACCCCGGATGCCTCGTCCGCCGGCCTCCCCTCGCTCGTCGTCTGCCCGAAGAGCGTGACGGACAACTGGCGCGCCGAGGTGGAGCGCTTCGCCCCCGGCCTGCGGGTGAAAGTCTGGCACAGCAGCGACGCCCAGAATCTGCCCACCCTGGCCGGCACCGCCGATCTGCATGTGCTCAACTACGCGCAGCTCCGGCTGGTCGGCGAGTCGCTGGCCCGCACGGATTTTCAGGCGGTCATCCTTGATGAAGGCCAATACATCAAGAATCCCTCCTCCCAGACCGCCCAGATCGCCCGCGCCCTGCGCGCCGAACACCGGCTCGTCCTGAGCGGCACGCCGATTGAAAACCGGCTGCTGGACTTGTGGAGCCTGATGTCCTTCGCCATGCCCGGCGTGCTGGGCAGCCGCGCGCAGTTCGGCAAGCTCTACGACGCGAAGGAAGACCCGCATGCCCGCCGCCGCCTCTCCGCGCGGGTCCGGCCGTTCCTCCTGCGCCGCACCAAATCCCAGGTCGCCCGAGATTTGCCGGACCGCGTGGAGGAAGACCTGTTCTGCGAAATCGAGGGCGAGCAGAAGACGCTTTACCGGGCCGAGTTGAAGCGCGCGCAGCAGATGCTCCTCAACGTCGCGACGCAGAAGCAGCTCAACAAGGACCGCTTCCATTTCCTGACCTCGTTGCTGCGCCTCCGGCAGATTTGCTGCCATCCGAAACTCGTGAAGGCCGACTCGAAGGCCGCAGGGGCCAAGGTCGAGGCCCTGCTCGAACAGCTCGAACCACTGATGGAGGAAGGCCACAAGGTGCTCGTCTTCTCACAGTTCGTCACGATGCTGGACCTGCTGAGGGAGGCGTTGGCGGCACAGGGCTGGCCACTCCACTATCTGGCCGGAGACACGGAGAACCGCGGCGACCTGGTCCGTGATTTCCAAGCCCAGCCGGGGGCGGGGGTGTTTCTCATCTCGCTAAAGGCGGGCGGATTCGGCCTCAACCTGACCGCTGCGAGTTACGTCGTGCTCTTTGACCCGTGGTGGAACCCGGCAGTCGAGGCACAGGCCATCGACCGCACTCATCGCATCGGGCAGACCCAGAAGGTCATCGCCTACCGGCTGCTCATCAAGGACAGCATCGAGGAGAAAATCCGCGTCTTGCAGAAGACCAAGCGCGCCCTAGCGGAGGATGTGTTGGGCGAGGAAAAGTTCGCCCAAGCCCTTACCCTGGATGACTTGCGCTTCCTGTTTGCGGACTAATCCAAGGCTCCAAAATGACCGGTAACCCTCCACCAACGGCCCCGGGGCCATCCTGCTCCAGCCATTTTACAGGCACGAGACGCCTCCCCAATGGGTTGCCAGTAGATGGTGAATTGTTTGGGGAGATTGGGAACAACTCCGGGTTGCAGGTGAATCTCGTCATCACCCCGACGGGTTGTGGGGGAGGCCAAGAGCAACGCAAGTCCTTGATGTTACCTTGACACAGGTAGTTGTTTTCCCTATTCACACCCCTTAATAATACGAGTGATTCTTCAATTACTCTCCGATCAGTAATCATGAAATTGAGCATCGCCAAAGACCAGCTGATCGCCGGGTTGCAGGCCGTCCAGAACGTCGTGAGCACGCGGACCACCCTGCCCATCCTGTCGAATGTCCATCTCCGTGCAGAGGACAACCGGCTTTACCTCACGGCGACTGACCTCGACGTCACTGTTGCTTGTGGTGTGGAAGCCCAGGTGAGCGGTGCCGGAGCCACGACCATCCCCGTCAAGCGCCTGTTCAGCATCGTCCGCGAACTGGCCGTGGGCGAGGTGGAGCTGGACACCGATGATAAGAACGCGACCAAGCTCAGCGCTGGTGCCTCGTTCTACAAGCTGCATGGACTGAGCGCTGAAGAGTTTCCTCCGTTGCCGAAGTTCAAGGAAACCGGCGTGGTCACCCTCCCGCAGGAGAAGCTCAAGGCCAACCTCCGGAAGACCTCCATTGCCATTTCCACGGATGAATCCCGTTATGTTTTGAACGGTGTGTTCATGAAGTTCACGCCGGAAAAGCTGGTCATGGTCGCCACCGATGGGCGGCGGCTAGCCCTCACAGAGGAGGATCTTCCTGCTGGTTCCACTGCCCAAGGCGACATCATCGTGCCCACCAAGGCGGTCAATGAACTCAACCGGTTGCTCCAGACTAAGGGCGATGTGGAAATCCGCTTCACGGACAACCAAGTCTCATTCCGCCTCAAGGACGAATCACCTTTCTCCGTGCTCCTGATCTCCAAACTGGTGGAGGGCACCTACCCGAACTACCAGCAAGTCATCCCCAAGGAGTCCAAGGAACGCATCGCCCTCACCCGGGAAGAATTCCTCAGCGCCCTCCGCCGTGCCGAGCTGATGACCAACGACAAGTCGAACTCGGTGAAACTCGCCTTCACGAAGAACAACCTCACGATCACGGCCAACACAGCGGACGTCGGCGAGGCGCGGGAATCGCTGGCGATCAATTACAAGGGCAAGGACTTGAGCGTCGCGTTCAACCCGGGCTACCTCATGGATCCCCTCAAGGTGATCGACAACGACGAGATCTTCCTCGAACTTTCGGACGAGCTCAGCCCCGGTTCGGTGAAAATCAACGGGCCCTTCCACTACGTCCTCATGCCCATGCGCATGAGCTAAACCCCAGCTTGCAGCCAGCGCAGCCAGCCTGTTGCGGGTGTCCCAGAGGCTGATGTTAGTCCCTGTCCCAGAGCGCCAGCGGATTGCCCGCTGCATACTGGAAACCGATTGCGCTGGGCTTCACCAATTCTGCGTGACCGTCCACGAAGCCTGCTGGCGTGCGAACCATGTGCCGCCCCACGACGCGTGACGGGGTGGTGACGTAAGTGGTATCCGGAGGTGAACGAAAATAGACTGACGCCGCCAACGGAACCTCAACCCACTGGTCGGGGTCGGCGGGTGCAGGGGTCCGAATGGTGCCCGCGTCGGCAAACATGAGAGTGTCGCTCGGTTTGGCGACTTCAGAAAGACGAGACTTGGATGGATCCGTGGCCGTGAAAGTGAGACCTCCGGCCGCTTGACGATAGCTCATGCCAATGCCCAGTGGGTAGCCGCTGGCACCGGGCGTAGTGGAGCTGGCCACGGTGGTGGAATCCACTTTGAGCGCCGGACAGTTGAAAATCTTGGGGTCGGGCATGATCCGGTGTATGAGATACAGCGTATCCACCCACCAGATCGCTGTGGTC
>CAIPBN010000681.1 GCA_903863315.1 uncultured Verrucomicrobiota bacterium
GCGGTGCGCAAGCCGTAGGCGTAGGCGATTTGCTGCACGTTGGGGCGGCTCGCGCCGGTGTGCAGGAACTTGGGGCCGTAACGATCGTTGCGGGCCATGCGCTCCTCGGACAACCACGCCACCGGCTCGTCGCGCGCGTAGGTCATCAGCCGCAGCGTCTTCGCCACCGCGCTCGGCGCGCCGAGGGCCACGAGCGTGTGGGACAACTCGCGGTTGAGGTCGTTGGACTTCGCCGGAAAGAGCGCGTCGAGGCGCGCGATGGTTTTGGCAAGGCTCTCGCCCGTGGGCACGCCGCTGCGGGCGAGGGCGATTTCGTAGGCGCGAACGAGGGCGAGTTGCTGCGGCGCGGTGAGCTGGGCGAAGTCGAGACCGTTGAGCAGCGCGAGCAATTCGTTCTGCCGCTCCTTGCCGCCCATGCGCGCGAGCGCGACGGCGGATTCCAGCACGGCCCAAGGCTCCTTCTGCTTCAAGGCGCGGTCCGCCCACAGCTTAGCGGGCTGGCGCTCAATGGCGACGCGCGCGGCGTAGCGCACGAGGCGGTCGGGGTGGCCGAGGTGCGGCCAGGCCTTCTCGATGGCCTCGGGGCCGGTGCCTTGGTCGTGCAGGCGTTCGAGTTCGACGCGCAGCTTGCGCTCGGGCGTCTCGACGGGCGGCGCGGCGGGCGCGGTGCTTTCCTTGCCCACGTAGGTCACGCGATAGACGGCGGACTGCGTGCGGCGTCCGCCGATGGCGAAATACATTGCGCCGTCCTTGCCGATGACGGCGTCGGTGAGCGGCAGCGGTTTGCCGGTGATGAACTCCTCCAGCTTGCCGGAGTAGCCCGCGCCCTCGGGCGTGAGATGCACGGCGTAGAGCGTGCCGTAGGTCCAGTCGCAGGCGAAGATGGCGTGCTGATACTTCGCGGGGAACTTCGCGCCTTTGCCCGAGACCACGCCGGTCGGCGAGCCGGGGCCGACGTTCACGAGCGGCGGCACGATGTCCGGGCAGTAGGCCATGAGCTTGCCGGAGGATTCGCGGAAGCCGTAATCCCCGCCGCTCACGAGGTGGTAAATGCGCGTGGGCCGATACCACGGCGTGCCCGCGTCCCACTCCATGTCGCTGTCGTAAGTGAAGAGGTCGCCGAGCGCGTTGAAGGCGATGTCGAAGTGGTTGCGCAGCCCGGCGACGACCATTTCGAGGCGCTTGCCGTCGGGCGAGACCTTGCAGGTGAAGGCCTGCGGCTCGGTGTCGGAGAACGTGGCTCCACGCCCGAAACGCGGCACGACCTGGTCATCCGCGAAGGGCCGCGAACCGCGCGTGTGCTCCAGCGGCTCGGGCTGGACCGTGCTGTTGCCGCTCGCGATGTAAATGCTCTGCCCATCGGGCGAGAGCGTGAGCGAGTGGTTGCCGTGTTCGCCGCGCCCCTTGATTTCGCGCAGCAAGGTTTTCTCATCGAACTGCCCGGTTCCCTTCGTGTCGCGCAACCGCCACAGGCCGGCGGTGTGCGGCTGCTCGTTCACCATCACATACAGGCTGCCGAACGCGTAGAGCAGGCCGTGCGCGCCGCCGATGTCAGCCGCGAGCTTCTCGACCTTCGCGGCGTCTTTGCTGCCGATGGCCGGAGCGGTCAGGCGGTAAAGCCCGCCATACTGGTCGCACGCGAGGAGCCGGCCCAAGTCGTCCACGGTGAGGCCGACCCACGAGCCTTCGTCGGCCCGGGCGACCTTGTGAATCAACTCCACTTGAAACCCGGCGGGCACGCGGATGTCGGCGGGCTGCGTGACCTCGCTCGGAGCGGTCACGGCCTTGGGCTGCGCCTTGGCTCTCCCATTCGCCGACGCGCTCGCAGTGCCACTCTTGCCGAAGACTTCGCCCCACGGACGGGCACCATATTCCGCCACCACCTTCGCTGGCTTCCAGTCTTCCCCGCCCGGCGAGGCCGCCGACCACGAGGCGTCCGTCAAGATGACGCGCTCCGTCCCGTCTGCGAGGCGCAGCGTGAGCGACGCGATGAACGCCGCCGCAGCGCCCTTGTTCGTGGCCTCGGCGAGCAACTCATTGCGGCCCGCGCGCAGGCGCTTGAGCACGTCCGCCTGCGTCGGCACCTGCCAGTCGGGATTGGTCAGGACGAGTTCTCCGTTGAGGAACACCTTCGCCCCGTTGTCACAAGTCACGCGCAGGATGGCCTCCTTCACGACGGCTGCGCCCAAGTCGAAGTCCCTCTTCAACCGCGCGCCCGAACCGGGAGAGGGCGCATCATTCCACAGCCACTTCCAACTCCCCGCCGCAACCGGCGCACTGGGCGCAGGCGACTTCGAGGCTTCGACTTTGGGCGCGGCCGGCTTGGGCGCATCGGCCTTGGGCTGCTGCTTCGCCTTGCCCTTCGGTTCGCCCTTGGCCTTCTCCGTCGGCACCGCACCCGCTGGCAACGCGGCCTTGTCGAACGCCACCACACCGCCATCGGGCAGTTCCTTGAGCAGCACGTCCTTGATTTGCACCTTCATCGCCGGGCCGCGATGGATTTGAAACGCGAGGATGCCCGCGAGCGAACGCCGCGCCTCCTCGTGGTCCACCAGCTCCATCGTGACCTGGCCGTCGAGTTTGTGAACGAGCCGGTTTCCCTGCGCGAGGACCGTGTATTCGTGCCACTCGGCGACGTCCACCTTCACCGGCTCGCGCTGCGCGACCACCCAGCGCTTGCCCTCGGGGTCAATCACCACGCTCTGGCCATTCTGCCCGAGGATGCCGCCGGCCTTTTCGCCAAAGAGCATGGAGTTGTTCGCCGGCGCGGGGTGAATGTCGCACTGGTAGCCGCCGACCGACCACTTGCCGACCCCGGGGAGTTCCTTGCTGCGATACTGGATGCCGGTGTTGTTCCCCGCCTGCTTCACCTTCGCGCGCAGCTCAAAGTTCTTCACCACGCCGCCGCGCCAGATGAGAAACTGATTGTAAGCCAACTGCTCCGGCCCCGTCGTGGTGCCGACGATGCAGCCATCCTCGACCTTCCACAGCGCCGGATTGCCATCCCAGCCGGCGAGGTCCTTGCCATTGAACAGCGGTTTGAACCCCGGCTCCGCTGCGTGGGACTGAGCAGCGAATAGCGTGACGAGGGAAACGAGCAGCAGGAGGGGCTTCATGGTGACAACGGTGGCTTCACGCAGTGAGGGCATCGGCATGGATGGACTAGGACGGTAATTCAAGCGGCCGGTTACAGCGCTCGGCGCACGGTGCCTTCATAGTGCCTCATGCCGATGCCGCCAGTGGAATGCAAGCAAGGTGCCACACCGCGCGCCTTCTCCCTTCCTCGGAGGAGGGGAGAAGGTGGCCGCAGGTCGGTGAGCCTGTATCGGAAAGGCGGACAGAGTTGGGTAGCGTGGGCGGCGAGCGCACCATGAACGAAACCAC
>CAIPBN010000682.1 GCA_903863315.1 uncultured Verrucomicrobiota bacterium
CAGACCTTGCCCATCTGGCGGGCGACGAGCGCCGCGTGCGAGCTGACGCCGCCACGGGCGGTGAGGATGCCTTCGGCGGCAATCATGCCGCGCAGGTCTTCCGGCGAGGTCTCGACGCGAACGAGGAGCACCTTTTCACCACGGGCCGCCGCCGCAACCGCGCGTTCGGCGTTGAAGTAAACCTTGCCGGTGGCAGCCCCGGGGCCGGCCGGGAGGCCGTTGGCGATGACCGTCGCCTTCTTGACGGCCGCGAGGTCGAAGATGGGCGCGAGGAGCTGTTCGAGCTGGTCGGCCGGGTTGCGGAGGACGGCGGTCTCGGCGTCGATGAGCTTCTCCTTCACCATGTCCATGGCGAACTTGAGCGCGGCGGCGGCAGTGCGCTTGCCATTGCGCGTCTGGAGCATGAACAGCTTGCCTTCCTGGATGGTGAACTCGATGTCCTGCACGTCCTTGAAGTGCTTCTCCAGCGTGGCACGCACGCGGAGCAGCTCGGCGTAGGAGGCGGGCATCACGTCTTTGAGCTTGAGCACCGGCTCGGGCGTGCGCACACCGGCGACCACGTCTTCGCCCTGCGCGTTGACGAGGAACTCGCCGTAGAACTCGTTGACGCCGTTGGCCGGGTTGCGGGTGAAAGCGACGCCGGAACCGGAGGTGTCACCGGTGTTGCCGAACACCATCGCCTGCACGTTGACGGCAGTTCCCCACTCGGAGGGGATGTTGTATTTGGCGCGATAGACCTTGGCGCGGTCGTTCATCCAGGAGCCGAAGACGGCTCCGGCGGCACCACGAAGCTGGTCCCACGGATTGTTGGGGAACTGCTTGCCGGTGCGCTCCTTGACCAGCGCCTTGAAACGCTTCACGAGCTCCTGCTGGTCCTCGGCGGTGAGCTTCGAGTCCTCGATGTCGCCATGATACTTTTCGTGCTTGAAGCCCTCGATGACCGTCTCGAAGGGCTCGTGGTCCTCGCCCTCGCGCTTTTGCACGCCAAGCACCACGTCGCCATACATCTGGATGAAGCGGCGGTAGCAGTCCCAGGCGAACCGCTCGTTCTGCGTGGCGCTCACGAGCGCGAGCACGGACTGGTCGTTGAGGCCGAGGTTCAGGATGGTGTCCATCATGCCCGGCATCGAATCACGCGCACCGGAGCGCACGGCGACGAGCAAGGGCATGCCGGCGGTGGCGCCGAACTTCGTGCCCATGATTTTCTCCATGTTGGCGATGCCCGCCTCCATCTGCGCCTGGAGTTCCTTCGGGTAGGAGCGCTTGTTCGCGTAGAAATACGTGCAGACTTCGGTGGAGATGGTGAAGCCAGGAGGCACCGGCAGGCCGATGCGCGTCATCTCCGCGAGGTTCGCGCCCTTGCCGCCGAGGAGGGCCTTCATGGAGCCGTCGCCGTCCGCCTTTTTGTTGCCCCACGTGTAAACGTATTTCGTTGCTTTAGCCATAATCTGGATGTGTCGGTCTGTGTTGATCGTCGGGAATCCCCGAGAAAATGAGGCGCGACACTAACAAAGGGCGGGGGGGTGTCAACGGGGGAGATGCCGCCCAACAGTGAGAGCCAGCCGCGCTGGACTGCACCAGAAACGACCCCTTGAGTCAGCCCGCCCGGAACATCATTGGCCGCCGATTGTCGGGTCAGTCCAAGGCGTGTTCGGATAATACCAGCGAGACGACTCCATCGTTTCGACATGGCCGTCCACGAAGCCCACGTTGCTGCGGTTGTTGTGGCGCAAATGCGGGCCACCCCAGTCCGGCCAGTTCGCCGGGGCGGGCCCGGCACTGACGGCAGAGGCCGTGCCAAAGGCTTCGCTGCCCGCCGGCCGGATCAAAATCCAGCAGCCGGGCTTGTAAACCGAAGTCGGCTTCACAGCCGCAGTGCCGGCAGCCGGGTCCACCTGGGTCCCGCCATCGCAGAGATATACTGTGGCGGAGGGACGGACCACGCCGCCGTCGCCAAAGCCAAGCTGGCGGGCCCCCAGATCAATGTTGGACATGTAGTTGTTCTTCACCTTGGCATTCGACCACAGCCGCTCGGTGCCCCGCTTGGGCGCGGAGGCGCAGCCGAAGACATTCGTGTTGCCGGCAACGTAAGGCAGGAGGATGTCCGCCCAACTCAACCCGGTCGTCGCCGGCGTATGGCTCGGCGGCAGATGCTCACCGTAATCATCCGCGTAGAGTTTGGCGGCCAGCATCTGCTGCTTCGCGTTGTTCACACAGGCGATGGCGTGCGCCTTGCCTTTCGCCTTAGACAACGCCGGCAGCAGCATCCCCGCCAGGATGGCGATGATGGCGATGACAACGAGCAGTTCGATCAGAGTGAACGCACCGCAGCGGCGTGGCGTGAGGATGGCAGGCATGGCGAAGTGGTTGGGTGGGCTGCTCGCGGGCAAGCTGGCATAAGTCAGCGCCGGGGCAAACTACTTGTTTCGCAAGCGCGTAGCTCACTTGCTCGAAGCTGTCTTCATCTCCCGCTCCCTCAGCATCGCGAAGATCACCGGTGTGACCACGAGGATGTGCAGGAGGCTGCTCACCATGCCGCCGATGACGGGGGTCGCGAGCGGTTGCATCACTTCGCTGCCGGGGCGGTGGCTCCACATGATGGGCAGCAGGCTCGCCACGATGGTCGCCACCGTCATCACCTTCGGTCGCAGGCGGAGGCGCGCACCGTCCTTGATGGCTTGGATGAGATCGTCGCGCGTGAAGGGCTGGCCGGCGGCGGCGCGCTCGGCTTGTTTCTTCGCCACCATTTCCTCCAGATAGACCACCATCACCACACCGGTCTGGATGGCCGTGCCAAAGAGCGCGATGTAACCCACCCACACGCTCACGCTGAAGTTGTAGCCCAGCAGGTATTGCAGGAAGACGCCGCCGGTCAGTGCGAAGGGCACGGCGAGGATGACGTGCGCCGCTTCCTTCGCCGAGTGATAGACCATGTAGAGCAGCAGGAAGATGATGAGCAGCGTGGCCGGGAAGATATAAAAGAGCGTCTGCTGCGCGCGCACAAGGTTCTCATACTCGCCGCTGTATTCGATGGTCATGCCGGGCGGGAGCGTGGGCTCAATTTCCTTCTTCACGCGCTGCTTCACGTCCTCGACGAAGCTGGTCAGGTCGCGGTCCGAAACGTTCGCCTGCACGAAGACGCGCAGGCGGCCGTTCTCGCTCGCGATTTCGCTCGGGCCGGTGGTGCGGCGAATGGTCGCGAGCTGGCCGAGTGGCATTTGCTTTCCGCTGGGCGTGGCCACGAGCACGTCGCCAAGGCGTTCGAGGTCGTCGCGTTCGTCGCGCTGCAAGCGGACCTGGATGCCGGTGCGCTCGCGCGGGTCCATGCGCTCGGCAGCTTGGTAGGTCGTGGAAATCACCTTGCCGCCGAGGCCGGTCTCGACGGCGTCGAGCACGTCCTGCGCGCGCAGGCCGAAGCGCGCCATCGCGATGCGGTTCACCTCTACTTCGAGATACGGCTTTCCCTGCACGCGGCTCGGCGCGACGCC
>CAIPBN010000683.1 GCA_903863315.1 uncultured Verrucomicrobiota bacterium
AACGCCCACTTCCGCCTCGGCCAGCCTACGAACGCCCTCGCCCTCGCCACCTTCACCGCGCGCAACGATGCCCCGGATGCCCTCCGCATCGAAGCCCTCGAAATGCTCGCCGATTGGCCGCAGCCCAGCAGCCGCGACAAAATCACCGGCCTCTGGCGTCCGCTCACCCCGCGCGAAGCCAAGCCTGCCGCCGACGCGCTTCGCCCGACTGCGACCCTTCTGCTCGCCGCGAAAGATGGTGGCCTCATCACCGCTGCATTGACCGCCGTTGAAAAGCTCGCGCTCACCGACCTCGCGCCTTCGCTGCTTGCCCTGGTGAAGAACGCCACCGTGCCCGCCGAAGTCCGCGCCGCCGCGCTGCGCACACTGCATCATTCATCCTTCATTGCTCAGACTTCATCCTTGGCTGCCGAGGCCTTGAAGCTCGCCCTCACCGACCCTGCCGAAGCCCTCCGCAAGGACGCCTCCCGCCTCAGCGCCGCGTCCGGCGGCACCGACGCAATCGCCCGGCTCGCCACCACGCTCCAGACCGGCACGCTCGGCGAGCGTCAGTCCGCGCTGCAATCCCTCGCGGGCCTCAAAGGCAAGGAGGCCGACGACGCGCTGCGCAAGGCGCTCACCCAGTTGATCGAAGGCAAGCTGCCGAAGGAATTGCACCTCGATGTCCTCGAAGCCGCCGCCAAGCGCACTTCACCTTCCATTCAGGAGCGGCTCGCGCAGTTCGAGGCGAAACGCGACACGAAAGACCCGTTGGCCAAGTGGCGCGAGTGCCTCACCGGTGGCGACGCCAAGGCGGGCAAAATCCTTTTCCACGAACGTCAGGAAGCCGCCTGCGCCCGCTGCCACAAGCTCGCTGGCGAAGGTGGCGATGTCGGCCCCGACCTCGCCGGCCTCGTCGCCAAGAAGGGTCGCGACTACGTGCTGGAGAGCATCGTTCTGCCGAACCGCGTCATCGCGCCGGGCTTCGAGTCCTTGCTGGTCGTGATGAAGAACGGCCAGAGCTTCGCCGGTCTGGTGAAAGGCGAAATCGGCGATGAACTCACGCTCAACTCGCCCGAGGACGGCATCCTCAAGCTGAAGAAGTCCGACATCGCCAAGCGCACGCCCGCGCTCTCGCCGATGCCCGAGTCGCTCATCGAGGTGCTGACCAAGCGCGAGATTCGCGACCTCGTGGAGTTCCTCGCCACCGCCAAGTAATCGTGCCGACTGACTTCCTCTCCGAAGCCCTCCGACTCGCGAGCGAGAGCGCGCGCAGCGGCGGCGGCCCCTTCGGCACGGTCATCGTGCGCGGCGCCGAAATCATCGCGACTGGAAGCAACCAAGTCACGTCCGCCAACGACCCGACCGCGCACGCCGAAATCGTCGCCATCCGCGCGGCGTGTCAGCGGGTCGGCACGTTCCGGCTCGATGACTGCGTGCTCTACGCCAGTTGCGAGCCGTGTCCGATGTGTCTCGCGGCGATTTACTGGGCGCGCATTCCCCGTGTCGTCTTCGCCGCCACCCGTGCGGACGCGGCGCAAGCCGGCTTCGACGACGAGGCGATTTACGCGGAACTCGCCAAGCCGCTCACCGAGCGGACAGTCTGCATGGAGCACGCCGCAGTATCGGACGCGACCGCTCCGTTTCAAATCTGGCAGGCCAACCCGCAGCGCACGGATTACTGACGCCATGTCCGAGTCACCACCTTCACAACCAAGTTCCACCAAGAGCCGCCTCGTGCTTTGGCTGGTTGGACTGGGTGTGCCGATGCTGCTCCTGCTGGCTTGGTGGCCGAGCGGGAAGCCGAAGGCCCGTCCCGTGCTGCCGAATCCAAATGGGTATGACTACTTCGTAAAGGCGGCGAGCAATTCGCCAGCCGGAATGTGGACGAACAAGTCTCTGTCCGCCGTGCCGGAAGGCGATTTGCGCGGCTTCTTGGCCATGAATGAAGCGAGCTTGAATCTCTTGCGAGAGGGGCTGCGTTTTCCAAGCGTTTCCCACCGCTACATGGATTTCGATCCGAGTCATAAACTCCGGCTGGGAGAAGATCTCGGACCGACGAAGCGCGTTGGTGTTCTATTAGCCGGGGCAGGGCGTTTGGCCGAACTCGAAGGCACGAACTCCGCCGCCCTGGAGGGTTACGTCTCCGCCATGCGCTATGGGCAGGAAGTGAGCCGGCGCGGCGTGATGATCGAGCGTCTGGTGGGCATCTCGGTGGAAAACTTGGCGCTAGCACAGGTGCGATCCTTGCTGCCCCAACTGATGATCGCAGATGCGCGGCACGCGTTGGAACAGTTGCATAAGTTGGACGCAAGCCATGATGGTCCGATGGTGAATCTGGCTGCCGAAGCCGAGTGGGTTCGGCAATCGTTTTCCGCGTGGCATCGTTTAATGTCAAACCTCCATCCGAGGTTGCGGAAAGATTTGCGGGAGATGCACGAAAACTTTGCCACCAAGGTGAACGACCTACAGGCGGCCCGCCGCCGCGCCATTGTCGAGACCGCCGCACGCCTGTTCGAGTTGGATATGGGCCGCCGCCCGACCGGCTACGCAGACTTGGTGCCAGCTTACTTCAAGGCCATTCCACTCGACCCGACGACCGGGAAGGAAATCGCCCACCCGTTCTAAACGCACATGGTCCACGTCCATTCCATCACCTCGCTGGATCATCCCGAGCTCCAGCCTTACCTCACCATGCGGTTGCAGGAAACGCACCGTGCGCAGGGCATCTTCGTGGCCGAGGGGGAGAAAGTTGTCCGACGGCTGCTCAAGAGTGATTTGGGCGTTGTGTCACTGCTGGTTCATGAGCCGTGGCTGGAGAAGCTTCAGCCGTGGCTCGCCCCGCGCACCGAGGAAATCCACGCGTTTGTCGCGCCCAAGGCCGAGTTGGAGAAGCTCGTGGGCTACCCGATGTATCAAGGCTTGCTGGCCATCGGGCGCATACCGGCTGCGGCAACCTTTGCCGACGCTCTGCACCGCAACCCGTCTCCGCGTCTTTTCGTGGCGGTGGACGGTCTGGGCAACGCGGAAAACCTCGGCAGCCTCGTCCGCAACGCGGCGGCTTTTGGTGCCCAGGCGCTGTTCGTGGGTGAAACTTGCAGCAGCCCGTGGTTGCGCCGGGCCGTGCGGGCGTCCATGGGGACGATCTACGATCTCACCGTGGTGGAGGCGGATTCACTTGCCATGACGCTGCAAAACCTGCGGCTCGCCGGTGTGCGGTGCGTGGCGGCGCATCTGCACACGGACCGGCGCACGCTGGCGCAGGCGGATTTGCGTGGTGATTGCTGTGTGGTTTTCGGCAATGAGGGCCACGGCGTGTCCCCGGCGGTGCTGGCGGCTTGTGATGAGGCGGTGCTGGTGCCCATGGCCAACGGCGTGGATTCGCTCAACGTCGGCGCGGCGGCAGCGGTCTTTCTCTACGAAGCCGCCCGCCAGCGCGGCCTTGTCTGACCCTTTTGGGATTTGCCACCGCCCCGGCATTCCCGTAGAAAACACGCTCCCGCCACGGCGGGGATGTGATGAAACCAGCAGTCGAACTCTACGATACGACCCTCCGAGATGGCTCGCAGGGTGAAGGCGTCAACTTCTCGGTCGCGGACAAGCTCCGCATCGCCGAGCGCATTGACGCCTTCGGGATTCACTACATCGAGGGCGGCTGGCCGGGCAGCAATCCGAAGGACATCGAGTTCTTCGCGCAGGCCAAGCGGCGCAAGTTCAAGCACGCCAAGCTCGCCGCCTTCGGCTCCACGCGGAAAAAGGCCACGCCGGTTGAGCGCGACGATCAGGTGCGCCTGCTCATCGAGGCGGAGACGCCCGTGGTGACGATCTACGGCAAGACCTCCATGCTGCATGTGAAGGAAGTCCTGCGCTGCACGCCGGACGAAAACCTCGGCATGATCGGCGACACCGTGCGTTACCTCAAGGACCACGGGAAGTTCGTCATCTACGACGCCGAGCATTGCTTCGACGGCTACAAGCTCGACCCGGAATACGCCATCGCCACCTGGCAGGCCGCCGAGCAGGCGGGTGCGGACATGGTGGTGCTGTGTGACACGAACGGCGGCTGTTTGCCGAGTGAAGTTTCGGCCATCACGAAGACCGCCATCGGCCGGCTCAACTGCCGCGTGGGCATCCACACGCACGACGACATCGGCCTTGGCGTGGCGAACGCGCTGGCTTCGGTCGAAGCCGGTGCGTGCCATGTGCAGGCCACGGTGAACGGCTACGGCGAACGCACGGGCAATTGCAACATGACCAGTGTCATTCCCTGCCTGCAATTGAAGCTGGGCAAGGCGTGTTTGCCCGCCGCGTCGCTGCGCAAGCTCAAGGAACTTTCCCAGTTCGTGGATGAAATCGCCAACATCCGGCACAACCCGCGCCAGCCGTGGGTCGGCTCGGCGGCGTTCGCGCACAAGGGTGGCACGCATGTGAACGCCGTGCAGAAACTCGCCGCGAGCTACGAGCACATCGACCCGTCGCTGGTCGGCAACGAGCGCAACATCCTTGTGAGCGACCTTTCGGGCCGCAGCAACATTCTGCTCAAGGCGCGCGACCTCGGCTTCAAGCTCGCGGACGACGCGCCGGAGTCGAAGCAGATCCTCGATCGTGTGAAGGAACTGGAGCACAGCGGCTACGAGTTCGAGGCCGCCGAGGCGTCGCTCGCGCTGCTCATCCGCGGGATTCTCGACCACAACCCGGAGCTGCTCTTCACCGTGGACGATTACCACGTCTCAATGCGCGGCAATCGCAAGTCTTCGACCAACGAAGCGACAGTCAAGGTGCGCGTCGGCAACGAGGTGCATCACGAAGTCGCCGAGGGCGACGGTCCGGTGAACGCGCTGGATGGCGCGCTCCGCCGGGCGTTGGCGAAGTCCTTCCCGCAGCTCAAGAAGGTCACGCTCACCGACTACAAGGTGCGCATCCTCGACGGCGTGGCCGGCACGGCCGCCAAGACCCGGGTGCTCATCACCTCCACTGACGGAAAGCGCGAGTGGGGCACCGTGGGCGTGAGCGAGAACATCATTGAGGCGAGCCTCCAGGCGCTGGTGGACAGCATGGAGTTCGCGCTGCTGAAGAAGTGACTTTTGACCCGCTAAACACGCGAAGGACGCGAAAAGAATTTCTTCTTTCGCGTCTTTTCGCGTAATTCGCGGGCAACTTTCCTATGACCGAGATTCCCAAAGCCTACGAGCCGCAGTCCGTTGAGGACAAATGGTATGACTTCTGGGTGAAGCAAAACTGCTTCACCGCCGACCCGGCGCGCGTCACCGACAAGCGTCCG
>CAIPBN010000684.1 GCA_903863315.1 uncultured Verrucomicrobiota bacterium
GAGAAACCCCACACATGGATCGTCTCGTGAAAGAAGGTGTCGAGCTCGACCAGCACTATGTGCAGCCGGTTTGCACGCCGACGCGCACCGCACTCATGAGTGGCCGCTACCCCGGGCGCCTTGGTCCGCACGTCTTGTCGCCGAGCAACCTCCGTGTGATGCCTCTTGGTACCGTCACGTTTGCTTCCGCGCTGAAGTCCATCGGCTACCAGAGCAAAACTAATCTTCAGTGGAATGGCTTGCATCAATGGCCCGCCCTCAAAGGCAACTCCGCCAGTGCTGGCCACAGAAGCATTTGTATCGCCTTGCCAAGAGCCCGTGTCCTCCGCCATGCCGACTGGAAAATAATTCAAACCGCTCAAGGCGCTCCACAACTCTTCAATCTTGCCATAGCCCCCTACGAAAAAGCCGATCCAACTTGGATTGAAGCCGCCAAATCTCCGAACTGCACAAGTTGCTCGCGAGCGAACACGCCAAGGAAAACCCCCAATTTCCGGAAAAAAAGGCAAGATTTCCTCATTAAAAAGGGCACAAGAATTAGGGCGAAATTTAACCTGCCAACAAGGCCTCGGATCGGCAGTTTTATCGCTTATAACGCTGTCCGGTTGCCCGGACAAACTATTGAACCAAAATGTCCAAGCAGGAGCGCTTGAGATTCCGTAAGAGGCGCGATTGGGCGGCTGCGGAACGGTGTGCATGGCCAAAGCCAAGAACTAGCACCCTGCTGCGAAACGGGAACGTTGCGTGTTACTTGCGCTGGAAGTGGTGAAACATGATGAAATAAAGGGAAATCTAAGCTCCTTGTGCCTCTGATCGTGTGCCGAGGCTATCGGGAAACGGACGGACGCAAGGAGAGACCTGCAAAAAGTTCAAGCGTCATGGTGAAAGCAGGATAAGACAGGCGCGGTGCCGCCAAAATCGCTGGTTTTCCCCTTGTTTACCGGTCGCAAGAGGATGCTTTCCGGCCTTGGTAAAAAAATATCGGGAAATATGTTGCAACAAAAAGGCGGGCTGCTATTTTGCCCGCCCTTTCGTCGAAAGAATGCGACGGAAGAAAAACAAACCATGTCGGTCAAACTGACAACGAGTAATCAGAAAAATCCGCCAGCCGGACTGCTGGGTTCCTTCGGGGCCACATGGTTCGACCGTCCGGGGATGCTCGCATAGTTTTCACTCTGTTCTTTGTATGGCTGGACAACGCATTCGCATTCGCCTCAAGGCTTACGACCACCGGGTCATCGACCAGTCGGCCCACGACATTGTGGAGACGGTCAAGCGCAGCGGTGCGCGGGTCGCCGGCCCCATTCCCCTTCCCACCCGCGTTGAGCGCCTCACGGTGCTCCGTTCCCCCCACGCCGACAAGAAATCCCAAGAGACGTTCGAGCAGCGCACGCACAAGCGATTGCTGGATATTCTGGATCCGACGGCCAAGACGGTGGATGAGCTCAAGAAGCTCAACCTGCCGGCGGGGGTTGACATCACAATTAAGATCTAACTTTTATGATCGGCTTGCTCGGAAAAAAACTTGGCCACACCCGCGTGTATGACGCGGTCGGGAATGCTGTGTCTGTCACGGTGGTGCTGGCTGGCCCCAACCGGGTGCTCCAGATTAAGTCCAAAGAAGGCAAGGATGGTTACAACGCTGTGCAGTTGGGTTTTGACGACCAGAAGGAGTCGCGTTTGTCCAAGGCTGAGCTCGGCCATATCGCCAAGCAAAAGGGCGCGCCGGTGAAGCATATCCGGGAGTTCCGGGATTTTTCCCTTGATGTGAAGTCTGGAGATATTGTTGGTCCGGGGATTTTTTCTGTCGGTGATTTTGTTGATGCCATCGGAACCACCAAGGGCCGCGGGTTTGAGGGCGTCGTGGCACGATGGGCCTTCCGTGGCGGTGATGCCACTCACGGTTGCAAAGGGTGGAAGCGCCGTTCGGGTGCGATTGGCCAGCGGTTGTTCCCAGGCACCGTTCGGCGTGGGCTGAAAATGCCCGGTCATATGGGGCAGCAACAGAGAACGACTCAAAACTTGGAAATCGTGCAAGTTCGTCAGGAGGAGAATTTGTTGCTGATCAAGGGCTCCATTCCTGGTTCCGAGGGTGATTATATTGTGATTCGGGAAGCGAAGAAGTATCCCGTTTTGCAGGCGCGCAAGGATCGCGAGCAGGCGGCGAAGGATGCGAAGGCGAAGGTGGATGCTGCGAAGGGCAAAAAGGATGCGGCCAAGAAGAAGTAGGATCGAGTCATGAAACTTCCAGTTTTAGATACCAGTGGGATAAGCCGGGGCGAGCTTGAAGTGGGCTTCGACCTCATTGAAAATGGTCGTGGCACTCAGGCAGTGCATGACACTGTCGTTGCTTTTCGTGCCGGACAGCGCAGTGGCACTGCCTGCACCAAGACGGTTGGTGAGGTTAACGGATCGAATAAGAAGCCCTGGCGTCAAAAGGGCACTGGTCGAGCTCGGGCCGGTTCTTATGCGTCACCGTTGTGGCGTGGTGGTGGCGTGGTGTTTGGTCCCAAGCCGCGTGATTTTTCCAAGAAGGTCAACAAAAAGACCCGCGCTCTGGCACTGAGGAAGGCGCTTAGCGAGCGTCTCAAGGCTGGGGATGTGGTGGTGCTTGATGATATCAAGCTTCCGAGCCACAAGACGAAGGATTTTGTTGCGCTGCTCAACACTTTGAAACTTTCCGACGGGACCGTCCTGTTGGTCGCCTCGGATGATAAGAACCTTGTGTTGGCATCCCGCAACGTTGGGCGTGTGACATACAGCACGGGTGAAAGCCTGAATACCTACGACACGCTGTTGTGTGACAAGCTGGTGTTCACCAAGGCGGCGTTGGAGAAAGTCGCTCTCCGTCTTTCGGAGAAATAATCCCATGAATTCGTTCGACATCATCAAGACTGTGCGCATCAGCGAAAAAGGTGCAATGCAGTCGGAGAAATATAACCAATACACCGTTGTTGCCGACCCTCGTGCCAACAAGATTGAAATTCGCAAGGCGGTTGAAGAGCTCTTTAAGGTTAAGGTGATCGCGGTCAATACCTCAAACGTTACTGGAAAAGCGCGACGCAAACGCACAAAGCACCAAGGGCGTGAAGCGCATTGGAAAAAGGCCATAGTCTCCCTGAAAGAAGGGGATAAAATCAACCTCACCTAGTTCACTCCCATGCCAGTCAAGTCATTTCGTCCGCTGACTCCGTCCACGAGATACATTACTATCTCGGACTACAGCGACATCACCAAGAGCAAGCCGGAGAAGAGCCTCGTCCAGATCCGCAAGAAATCCGGTGGGCGGAATTCATACGGCCGGGTGACTGCTCGCGGAATTGGTGGTGGACACAAGCAGAAAATCCGTCTCGTCGATTTCAAACGCAACAAGCATGGAATCGAAGCGGAGGTCACTGCTATCGAGTATGATCCAATCCGGACGGCGCGCTTGGCGTTGCTGACTTACAAGGACGGCGAAAAGCGCTACATCATTGCTCCTGTTGGATTGTCGGTAGGGGCCAAGGTGATGTCAGGGCCGGTTGCGAGCGCCGATGTCGGGAATTGCATCCCTCTGAAGTCGGTTCCAGTTGGCTTGCCCATTCACGCGATCGAGCTGACCCCTGGCAAGGGTGCGCAGATAGTTCGCTCAGCAGGTTCCGCCGCCACTCTCATGTCTGTGGATTCAGGGTATGCGCAGTTGCGTTTGCCTTCCGGTGAGATACGTAAAGTTAATGAAAATTGCTATGCCACCATTGGCCAGGTAGGCAACACGGAGCACGAGAAGATCGTTTTGGGCAAGGCTGGTCGCAGTCGTCACCGCGGAATTAGGCCTATCAGCCGCGGTATGGCTCGCAACCCGGTTGATCACCCGAATGGTGGTGGTCAGGGTAAAAGTAAGGGTGGTGGTGGGTGGCAGCAATTGACCTCACCTTGGGGCGTGGTGGCGAAGGGTTATCGCACGCGCACCAAGACCAAGGATTCTAACAGATTTATTGTGGTCCGGCGCGATGGGCGGCCGATGAAGCAAAGCTAAGAGTATATGGGACGTTCAATTAAAAAGGGCCCCTTTGTAGAGGCCAGCCTTCAGGAAAAAATACAAAAGGCCAAGGGTGCGAATTCAAAGGCTCCGATTAAGACTTGGTCGCGCCGTTCAACAATTACGCCTGAGTTCATTGGTTTGACTTTCAACGTTCACAACGGCAAGCAGTTCCTGCCTGTTTTTGTCACTGAAAACATGGTTGGGCACAAATTGGGTGAGTTTGCTCTCACGCGTATTTTCAAGAAGCACGGCGCTCACACCGCCAAGGCGGAGGCAAAGTAGTATGGAAGTTCAGGCATTTCTCAAAAACTTCCGCATGTCGCCCCAGAAGGTGCGTGAAGTTGTGCGCCAGATTCAGGGTATGCGCGCTCTTGATGCGCAGAACATTTTGGCTGTGATACCGCGCAAGTCAGCCCGTGCGGTCGCCAAAACTTTGAAGTCCGCCATTGCCAACGCCGAAAACAACAATGGCCTCAAGGCTGAAAATTTGATCGTGCGTGAAGCCTTGGCGCTGACGGCTAGTCGGCTAAAGCGCTTTACCCCGAAGGCACGTGGCTCTGCGGGGCCAATTATCAAGCGCAACAGCCACATTAAAATCGTCCTTTCCGACCAGTAATCGTATGGGTCAAAAATCAAATCCCGTCGGACTTCGTGTTGCTGTCAACAAAGACTGGCGTTCCAAGTGGTATTCCGACAAGAAGGGCTTTGGCCCTCTGCTTGTGGAGGATTACAAAATCCGTTCCATCCTCAAGAAGAAGCTAGAGTCAGCTTCTGTTCCGCGCATTGGTATCGAACGCGCAGCCAATCGTTGCCGGATTACGATCCACACAGCGCGTCCTGGCGTCGTGATCGGCCGAAAAGGTGCTGAGATTGACAAGCTGAAAGAGGATTTGAGCAAGCTTACCGGCAAAGAGGTTTACGTTGACATCATTGAGGTGAAGTCCCCGGAAGCAGATGCCCAATTGGTAGCCGAGAATATTGCCTTGCAGCTTGAGCGTCGTGTCTCATTCCGCCGTGCAATGAAGAAGGCAGTTCAAACGGCCATGCAAATGTCCGGAGTCCAAGGCATTCGCGTTCGCTGTGCGGGTCGTTTGGGTGGAGCGGAAATAGCCCGGGTCGAAAAATATTTGGAAGGAAGTGTCCCGCTTCACACACTGCGTGCGAACATTGAGTATGGTTTTGCTGAAGCCAACACGGTTTACGGCAAGCTCGGTGTCAAGTGTTGGATATGTAAGGACGAGGTCAAGGAAAGGGATGCAAAGCAATCCGCACCCGCTCCGTCCGGTTCCGTTTCTGCTCAAACCAATTAATCTTTAGACTGAGGAATAGCCATGGCAATGATGCCCGCAAGAGTAAAGTATCGCAAAATGCACCGTGGTGCGCGTCGTGGGTTGGCCACGCGGGGCAACACTGTGGCGTTTGGCGAGTATGGCCTCATGGCTTTGGAGCGATGCTGGCTGGACAGCAAGATTATTGAAGCCTGCCGCGTGGTCATCTCACGCCACATGAAACGCCGGGGCAAAATGTGGATACGCGTTTTCCCGGACAAATCGTTCACGAAGAAGCCCTTGGAAGTCCGAATGGGCACGGGAAAGGGTGGTGTTGAAGGCTGGGTGGCAGTAATCCGGCCAGCGAATGTCTTGTTTGAAGTGGATGGCATCCCAGAGCCCATGGCGCGCGAGGCAATGCGTTTGGCTGCGACCAAGATGCCAATCAAAACGAAGTTCATCACGCGTCACGCGCACGCTTAACCCCAAAGGCGAACCATGAAATTTGCTGAACTCAAAGATCTTAGTCTGGTAGAACTCGCCTCAAAAAGCCGGGATTTACGTCAGGAATTGTTCAACTTGCGCCTTCAAAAAGCCACTGCACAATTGGAAAAGCCGACTCGCCTCCGTGTATTGCGCAAAGATATTGCACGGGTCGAAACACGCATCACCCAGTTGCGCGCGCAAACCAAAGCCGCCTAATTAAGCTATGTCCGAGACTGCCCAACAGAACATCCGCAACCAGCGCAAGGAACGCACTGGGGAAGTCATCTCCAACAAGATGCAGAAGACCATTGTTGTGAGTGTGAAGCGCCGCTTTCCTCATGCTCAGTTCAAAAAGGTGGTTACGAGCTTTCACAAGTTTTACGCGCACGACGAAAAAGGCGAAGCGAAGGTTGGCGACATCGTGCGGATCGTAGAAACTCGCCCCCTCTCAAAGACCAAACGGTGGCGCTTGGTTGAGGTTGTTGAGCGCGCAGTAGAGCAGGCTCAAGTGGCCGCCTAAACAAGAAGAAATAATATGCTGCAAATTCGCTCCATATGTGATGTGGCTGACAACACCGGTGCCAAACGGGCGGCGGTTATTGGTGTCCTTGGCCGAAATCAAGCTTACGCGCACGTGGGCGAGATCATTAAGTGCCACATCAAAGAGGCGGCTCCTGATGGCTCTGTTAAGAAGGGCGACGTGTGTGATGCAGTCGTGGTTCGGACCCGTCAATCAATCCGAAGGTCAGATGGTTCTTACCTGAGATTTGACAGGAATGCCATCGTCATCATCGACGCTGAACAAAACCCTAAAGGAACGCGCATATTTGGACCGGTTGCCCGCGAATTGCGCGATCTCAAGTTCATGAAAATCATTTCTCTTGCTCCGGAGGTTATCTAGTTATGCCTAGCAGATTTCATGTCAAAAGCGGAGATGAGGTTGTTGTCATCGCCGGGAAGGAAAAGGGGAAGCGCGGGAAGATTGTCTCGGTGCTGACCAAAAAAAGCCGCGTTTTTGTTGAGGGTGTGAATATTCAAAAGAAGCACCTCCGTAAAAGCCAGCAGAACCCTAACGGCTCCATTGTGGAACGCGAAGGCTCCATTCACGTTTCCAATGTGATGAAGGCTGAAAAATACGACAAGCGCCGCAGCGCTGTCGCCACACCTTCCCAAGGCTGAATCGTATGGAATCGAGAATTTACAAGAAATATATCAGCGAAGTGCGACCGGCTCTGGCCAGCAAGCGCAATTACCGGAACGTCCACCAGGTTCCAAGGATTGAGAAGATTGTCATCAACATGGGCGTGAGTGCGTCCTTGGAGAAGAGTGCGGTGGACGATGCTGCCAAGGATCTGGCTGCAATTACTGGTAGAAAGCCAGTCATTACTAAATCGCGGAAAAGCATCGCAAACTTCAAGCTCCGACAAAACCAGCCGGTCGGCTGCTTTGTTACTCTCAGACGCGATGCCATGTATGAATTTTTTGATCGTCTGGTCGCCACTGCTTTGCCCCGTATCCGTGACTTTCGCGGCATCAGCCCGAGAAAGTTCGATGGCCGTGGTAACTACTCGCTGGGAGTATCTGACCAAACCATTTTTCCTGAAATCGATTTGGATAAAATTAAGCGTCAGCAAGGAATGGACATCACCATTGTCACTTCAGCCCCCACTGATGATGAAGCTCGCGACCTGCTCAAGCTGATGGGGATGCCCTTCGCAGAAAAGTAACACCAATATGGCTAAGACTGCATGGTTGGAGCGCGACAAGCGCAAGTTGGCAACAGTTAAAAAATTCGCAGCCAAGCGCGCTGAGTTGAAGGCGAAGCGTGATTACGCAGGGCTCTCCAAGCTCCCTAGGAATGCTTCGCCTGTGCGTCTTGTGAACCGTTGTGCAATCAGTGGACGCCGTCACGCCTTCATCCGGAAATTTGGGGTTTCGCGCTTGACATTTCGAGAACTGGCACTGTCCGGCATGATCCCAGGGGTGACCAAAGCTAGCTGGTAATTATGAGTGATCCAATCGCAGATCTTTTGACTCGGATTAGGAATGGCGGCAACGCGCATCTGCCAGTTGTCGAGGTGCCACATTCAAAAATGAAGGAGAGCATAGCACGCTTGCTCAAGCGTGAAGGCTATATCGCCGACGTCACCGTGGAGGGGAATGTAAAGAAAACCATCAAACTTCGGCTGAAGTATGAAGGCAGAAAGTGCATTATTGACGGCCTAAAGCGGGTGAGTCGTCCCGGTCTCAGGCGTTACGTTGGTTCAACAGAAATTCCCAAGGTTCGGAACGGAATGGGGACGGCCATCCTTTCTACTCCGGCAGGGGTCGTCACGGGAAACGATGCCCGCCGAAACAATACAGGTGGCGAACTGCTTTGCTACGTCTGGTAAGAATTTTTATAAGTTTATGTCACGTATTGGCAAACAACCGGTTGTAATTCCACCGAAGGTCAAAGTGGAAGTCAAAGGTTCCTTTGTTGCCGTTGAAGGCCCCAAGGGGAAGCTGGGGCAGTCTATTCCTGGCCGGGTATCAGCTGTTGTGCAAAAGGATCAAGTTGTTGTCAGTCGTCAAGGAGACGATGCACAAGCCAAAGCTTTGCATGGCCTTACTAGGGCTCTGATCAACAACATGGTTAAAGGGGTCAGCGATGGCTATGTCAAGAAGCTTGAGATTCATGGAGTTGGGTTCAAGGCCGCTGTAAAGGGTAAGCAATTGGACCTTGCGCTTGGATTTTCGCACCCGATTCTTTACGACATTCCGGATCAGATTAAAGTAACAGTGGAAGACAACACCAAGGTGACAGTCGAAGGTCCAAACAAGCAAGTGGTTGGGCAAGTCGCCTCCGAGATCCGCTCTTTCTATCCCCCAGAGCCCTACAAAGGCAAGGGAGTTCGATATGCCGGCGAACATATCGTTCGCAAGGAAGGCAAGACCGTCCAGTAATAATTTACATCACGGCCAAGACCGTGGTGACAAGCAATGAGAACACAGAAGAAACACCAGTTGCGCCAGTTGCGAGTTTGGCGTCTGAGAAAAAAAGTCGTTGGCACCGGCGAGCGTCCAAGGATGAGTGTCCGTTTTACAGGTGCTCATATTTACGTGCAGTTTATCGACGACTCGAAAGGGATAACCTTGGCATCCAGCTCGACTCGGACCAAATCTCCAACTATGGCCGCTGCTGGGTTGGGGGCAAATGTCAAAAGCGCTGTTGCTGTTGGCAGAAACGCTGCAGAGGTGGCAAAGGCGAAAGGGATTTCAGCGGTAGTTTTTGATCGTGCAGGGGCGCGATATCACGGCAAAGTTAAAGCGCTGGCTGATGCCGCCCGTGAAGGTGGTTTACAATTTTAATCGAAACTAGGAGACTCTAGCTGTGTCTGAACAGAATATCCCCGCCGTCCCAACCCCGCAACCTCCGCATGTGGAGGCCTCAGTGCCTTCCAGTAACCAACGCGGCGACCGCCGTGGCCCTGGACGTGGTCCACGTCGAAATAGGAATCAGGATGATTCGGCTGCTCAAAACAGCGAGTTCATGGAGAAGGTTCTTTTCATCAATCGTTCTGCAAAAGTCGTAAAGGGTGGTCGTCGGTTCAGCTTCAGTGCGTTGGTGGTAACTGGGGATAGAAAGGGTCGCGTCGGTCTTGGGCTGGGCAAATCAAGCGAAGTTTCCGAGGCCATCAAGAAGGGGGGAGAGGCGTCACGTCAGAACATGCTGACATTGTCAATCTCCGGGCCGACAATTGCTCATGATTGCTATTGTGCGTTTGACGGGGCAAAGGTCCTTCTACGTCCGGCATCTCCTGGCACAGGCCTTATCGCAGGGAAAACTGTTCGTGCAGTATTGGAGACAGTCGGTATTAAGGATGCCTTGAGCAAGTCTCTTGGTTCAAAAAATGCCGCAAATGTTGCCAAAGCGACCATTGCTGCGCTGTTGAGTCTTCGGCAGCGCGATGAAGTGGCAGCCAGACGCGGTGTTCACTTGGGTTCAAACAAGTAGGATTTACCCACTTTTAGGATATTTACTCGATATGATGCGCCTTCATAACCTTAAACCTCGTCCCGGGGCAAAACATCGCACAAAGCGACTTGGATCTGGTGAGTCCAGTGGCCACGGAAAGACTTCAGGTCGTGGTGGGAAAGGGCAAACTGCTCGAAGTGGCTCTTCAATACGAATTGGTTTCGAAGGCGGGCAGATGCCCCTTATCCGTCGAATTCCTAAGAGGGGATTTAACAATGCACGTTTTGCCATCAATTACCTTCCCGTGAACGTTGAGTCTTTGAACATGTTTCCAGACGGGACGCGTGTTGATGTGGCAGCAATGCGGGAGGCTCGTCTTGCTAGAGGCAAATCGAGTGGTGGCATCAAAATCCTTGGTGATGGTAAGTTGACGAAAAAGCTTACGGTCATCGCAGATTCGTTCAGCGCCTCAGCCCGAAAGCAGATCGAAGGGATGGGTGGCACGTGCGAAGTGATCGCTGCTAAACTCGCGTAGCGAAACTTCAAGTCGGATCGCTTCGATTCATGCTCCAGAACATTCTCAACACTTTTGTCAACTGCTTCAAAATCCCGGAGCTGAAGTCCCGCATTTTTTTCACGCTGATTGTTCTGGGCATTTGCCGTCTGATTTCAATGCTTCCGTTGCCTGGCCTTGATGGCCAGGCGCTGTCTGATTATTTCGAGAAAATGGCCTCCAAAGAGGGGGGGGGGCTGTTGAGCATGTATTCGATGTTTACTGGGGGCGCATTGGAGCGCTGTGGGATTGGGTCCTTGGGCATCATGCCCTACATCAGTGCCACCATCATCATTCAGTTGCTGAGTGCGGTCGTTCCACAGTTGAGCAAGCTGGCTCGTGAAGAGGGTGGAAGAGCGAAGATCATCCAATACGGACGTTATCTCACAGTATTACTTTGTCTGGGACAAGGTTTTGTGATGGCAATTGCATGGGAAAATCCCGACAAGATTTTTCAGGGATTCCCGGGACAATTGGTTCAAGAGCCAGGAATTTTGTATCGGCTTCAGACAACGTTGCTGCTTACAACGGGCACTTTGCTTCTAATGTGGTTGGGCGAGCAGATCAGCGAGCGCGGTATAGGCAATGGTGTTTCATTGGTCATTACCGTGGGCATATTGGCCCGCATACCGCAGACGATTCAGGCACTCATTGAGATGTTTTTCCCTCCTGAAGGAGTCGAGTCGCGTTTCAACCCGATTTTTCACGGTGCTATGATGCTTGGGCTCCTTCTTTTTGTGATTGCAGGTGTTATCGCAGTTACACAGGCCCAGCGTAAAATACCCGTTCAGTATGCTCAGCGGACGGTCGGGAGGAAAATGGTGCAAGGAGGCAGCTCTTTCATGCCATTGAAAGTTAATTATGCTGGGGTGATGCCCATCATCTTTGCGCAGGCAATCTTGATGTTTCCGGAGAAACTGCTGGACATGCTTGGCAAGTCGTTGGACTTCAAGTTTTTGGAGGAACTTGCCGTTCATTTCCGCGAAGATCAATACCTCCACATGTTCCTCTTTGGCGGGATGATTCTGTTTTTTTCATACTTTTGGGTCGCCACCCAATTTAACGAAGTGCAGATCGCGGATGATTTGAAAAAGTATGGCGGTTACATCCCGGGGGTGCGTCCTGGGCAGGCAACGACCGATTTCCTGCATCACACGATGAGCCGCATCACCCTTGCTGGCGCGTTGTTTCTTGTTGTAATTGCGATTATTCCACAGATCCTATCGCGTTCTTTGGGAATCAGTTATTACGTGGCACAGTTCTTTGGTGGAACAAGTCTGCTCATTACAGTCGGAGTTGTGCTGGACACCATGCGGATGATGGAATCGCATTTACTAATGCGGCATTATGACGGATTTTTGAGTGGTGCCAAGGGCGGTAAAGGCCCTCGTTTGCGCGGACGCTTTTAGTTTTATCTCGGGCTCCGATATGCACTTTGCTGAGTAGGTCGCGTTGTGCAATAAACTGCCGAGTGCACTTTGGTGAGTGATTTGTGGTATGGATGGCATGCCAAGCCCACTATGTTCATTGAATTTTAACTGATGACAGTCTGGTGAAGCCATAGTTTGCCACCCAATTTCGCTTTAAGCGTGATAATTTACAAAACAGAACGCGAATTGACCATCATGCGCGCGGCCGGGGCAATCGCTGCCGTGGTTTTAGAAGACGTCGCTGGGTTTATCCGACCAGGTGTTACTACGCAAGAAGTTGATGAATTCGCGGCGTCTAGAATTCGGTGCTACGGGGCGGCTAGCGCCTTCCTTGGCTACCGTGGGTATCCATGCAGCATCTGCATATCTGTTAACGACGAAGTGGTGCATGGAATTGCCGGATCCCGCCGGATTCAATTCGGTGACATCATAAGTTTGGACGTGGGTGTGCGCTACCAAGGATATGTTGGCGACACGGCGAAGACCGTTGCCGTCGGTGGGTGCAGTCTGATTGCGCAAAAATTAATTGATGTGACCACGCAAGCCTTGTATGAAGGTATCTCCTGTGCATTGTCTGGCAACCGAGTCGTCGACATTTCACGGGCGGTGCAAAAACACGTGGAAGCGAATGGGTTTACAGTGGTGCGCGAATTTGTCGGGCACGGTGTTGGCCGCACGGTTCATGAAGAACCGCAAGTGCCAAACTTCGTCGAAAGTGGAAAAAGTTCGGTGAAATTGCGGCCTGGCATGACAATCGCCATCGAACCGATGGTCAATGCTGGTTCAGCCGTGGTAAAGGTATTGAGTGATGGATGGACTGTGGTGACGCAGGACGGGTTGCCGTCTGCGCACATGGAGCACACAGTTCTTATCACCCAATCCGAACCAGAAATACTGACATGTCCGGAAAATCTGCCTTTTGCGTTGAAGGCAAAATAGTGGCAACACTGGACAACTCGGTATTTGTCGTCAGTTTGACCAATGGTCACCAGATGCTCGGGCATTTGGCTCGGGTCCAGAAGCCGCTGGCCAAGCATGTGAAAGTCGGCGATGTGGTGACGATTCAATTGTCGCCCTGCGATTTGTCGCAGGGCAGAGTAATCTTAAAAGAAGACAAACTATGAAAGTTCGGGCGTCGGTAAAAAAAATGTGCGAGCACTGCAAAATCGTGAAGCGCAAAGGCGTGATTCGCGTTATTTGCAGCAATGCTCGGCATAAACAGCGTCAGGGTTAAAACTTACAGCTTATGGCACGCATCATTGGTGTTGATATTCCTGGAGACAAGCGGATCGACATTGCACTCCGCTACATTTACGGCATTGGGCCAGTCAATGCGCGCGAGATTATTGAAAAGGCTCAGATTGACCCGTCAACCCGGGCAAAGAATCTTACCGAGGCGCAGTTGTCTCAGATCGTTCATGCGATTCAGGATGGCAAGTATGTCATTGAAGGCGACTTGCGCCGCGAGTTGGGCCTCAATTTGAAACGCTTGCAGGCGATCAAGTGCTACCGCGGGGTGCGGCATTTGAAGAGTCTGCCGGTCCGTGGTCAAAGAACGCAAACTAACTCGCGCACTCGCAAGGGGCCGCGGCGGACTGTCGGTGTGCAGCGTGCTGCCGCCAAACCCGCAGCTTAAAGAATTATTGCTATGGCTGAAGAAAAGAAAAAAAATCCGGCTAAGAAGGAACCCAAAGCCGAAGGTGCACCAGCCGCGGAAGTGGCTGTCGAATCAAAGGCAAAAAAAGACGGCGCGCCTGCGTCGGCCAGCAGTCCGGTGGCCGCACCTGTGCCAGGGGCACCTGTGATGGCGGCTGCGCCGACGGCTGCTGAGTTGCTGGCAGATGAAAATGCCGGCAAGAAGATCATCAAGGCCAAGGGCGCGAAGAATATCGCCATTGGCATCGCGTACATCCTCTCCACGTTTAATAACACGAACGTTTCCATCACGGATATGCAGGGCAACGTGATTGGCTGGTCCAGTGCCGGTCGCGTGGGCTTCAAAGGTTCCCGCAAGAGCACTGCGTTCGCCGCGCAGCAGGTCGCGCAGGACGCCGCTCGTCAGGCCATGTCCCACGGTTTGCGCGAGGTGGAGATTCGTGTCAGCGGGCCCGGCTCCGGTCGGGAGTCGGCCATCCGTGCATTGCAGGCCATCGGCTTGGAGATTTCCACCATCAAGGACGTGACCCCTGTGCCTCACAATGGCTGCCGCCCTCGCAAAAAGCGCCGCGTGTAGCCTCGTAATGCAACTCTCAGTTTAGAATCATCTTATGGCTCGCTATACAGGTCCTCGTGTTCGAATCAGCCGTCGTTTTGGCATTCCGATTTTTGGTCCCTCGAAATACTTGGAGCGCCGCAACTATCCGCCCGGCGTTCACGGTCCCAAGGGGGCTCGCAGGAAGTCCACCGAATACGGACTGGGCCTTTTGGAAAAGCAAAAATTCCGCTACTACTACGGATTGCAGGAGAAGCAGTTCCGGAACATTTACGCCAAAGCACTCCGGCAACGGGGTGTCACCGGCGAGCTGATGCTTCAGATTCTTGAGACCAGGTTGGACAGCTTGGTATACGGGCTTGGTTTCGCGGCGACGCGCGCTGCGGCTCGCCAGATGGTTGGCCATGGCCACATCAAGGTGAACGGCCGCAAGGTCAGCATCTCGTCCTACGCGGTTAAGGTAAACGACGTGATCGAAGTGAAAGATTCCAGCGTGTCCCGCCAGCTTGCCACCAAGAATTTGGAGCTCTCCACCTCCCGAGCTGTTCCTGAGTGGCTCACACTCAACAAGGACGCGTTCCGGGGAACGCTGGTGCGGGTGCCCTCGCGTGACGAGATCCAGCCTATTGCCAACGAACA
Organism: uncultured Verrucomicrobiota bacterium; assembly: GCA_903863315.1. Taxonomy (GTDB): domain Bacteria; phylum Verrucomicrobiota; class Verrucomicrobiia; order Limisphaerales; family SXTU01; genus SXTU01. The sequence continues at coordinate 14,568 of CAIPBN010000684.1, forward strand.
AGCTGTAGTCGAGTTTTATTCCCGCTAATACCATCGCCTCCGCCGTGCGGAGGCACAAAGCGATTACATGGGCTGCAGACGAGCGGGAATAACCCGTTTGCAGCCAGATTAAAATCGCCAGAAAGACACATATGCCCATCCGTTTAGGTCGTTTTGAAATGCCCAAGCGCTTGCAGAAGGATGAATCCTCTGCGACCACCACTTACGCCAAGTTTAGTGCCGAGCCCTTTGAAACCGGCTTCGGCCATACCATCGGCAATTCCCTCCGTCGGGTCTTGCTAGGCTCCCTTGAAGGGGCGGCAATCACCTCCGTCAAAATCGACGGAGCGCAGCATGAGTTTGCCATTGTTGAAGGCGTGGTGGAGGACGTGACGGAGATCGTCCTCAACTTGAAGAAGGTCAAGTTCAAATCAGACACCCATGATGCCCAGCAACTGATTCTGAGCGTCAACAAAGAGGGCGTTGTGACCGCCGGGGACATTGAATTGAACCAGCACATCCAGTTGGTGAATCCCGAGCAGGTCATCTGCACCTTGGACAAGAAGAAGAAGCTCACCATGGAGCTGGAAGTGAAGCTCGGCCGCGGGTTCTGCCCGGGAGACGAGAACAAGAAGTCGGATCAACCGATCGGGGTGATCGCAATCGACAGTATTTTCTCGCCCGTCACCCGGGTGAAATACTTCGTCGAAGCTGCCCGCGTCGGCCAGCGCACGGACTACGACCGCTTGGTGATTGAGCTGTGGACGGACGGGCGGATCACTCCGGATGATGCCTTGCTCCAAGCCAGCGCCATCCTTCAGAAGCATTTGGACGTGTTTGTGAACTACGATCGGAACGCCGTCCAGTTCACCGAGGTTGAAAACCGGCAGGATGAGGACAAGAACAAGCTCAAGAAGCTGCTCAACATGAGCGTGAATGAGATTGAGCTTTCCGTCCGGGCCGCCAATTGCCTCAACAACGCCAACATCACCACCGTTGGCCAGCTTGCGATGAAGACCGAGAGCGACATGCTGAAGTATCGTAACTTCGGCAAGAAGTCGCTTCAGGAAATCAAAGACAAACTCACCGCCCTTGGACTTGGTTTGGGCATGACATTCGACTCCAGCTTGCTTGATGCTCCGAAGGAGGAGAAGGCAGCCATCACCCAATAACGACTATGCGCCACCTTAAGCGAACTGCCAAACTGGGCCGCACAGGCGAGCACCGCAATGCGATGCTGGCCAACATGGCGTGCAGCCTCATCAAAGCCAAGCGGGTTACCACCACCCTGGCCAAAGCCAAGGCGTTGCGACCCGTGATCGAAAAGCTCGTCACCCTAGGCTGCCGGGCCAACCTGGCGGTCGAGGCTGCTGCGTCTGCTGAACAAAAGCAGAAGGCCGCGCTCACCGCGGAAAACGTTCATTGCCGCCGCCTTGTGGCCGCCCGCTTGCGCCAGCAAGCCCGCACCCTTTTCAAGGGCACGCCCAAGCGCAAGGGGAAGGTTCTCCGCGACAAGTGGCGTGAAAACGAGGACGTGGTTCACATCCTGTTTGACAAGATTGCTCCCCAGTTCAAGGGCCGCAACGGCGGCTACACCCGCATCCTCAAGCTTGGCGAACGCCAGGGCGACGCCGCCCAGCTTGCCATCATCGAGTTCGTGGACAACGAAACCGCCGCGCCTGCCGAAGCCCCCAAGGCCGAAGTTGCGAAATAGGCGAGTCGTTCAATCATCTCTCACAAAGCCCGCTCTGAGCGAGCGGGCTTTTTCTTTGTCCATGGCACGGTCGCCAGCCCGAAAACTGAGTTGCCTGCTTTGGTTTGGCACAGCATGATCAACGTCACCAAGAACCATGAACCCGCTGGCTGCCATCCATGTGGCCGTCGTGCTCGCGACGGTTGGATTGGTTCATGCTCAGACTGAGCCGACGGGCAAATCCTCGCCCAGTTCCTTCAAGCCTGCCGCCGATTATCTCAGCACCTGTAATGGCCACGCGCTCCTCGTCTATCGCGATGGACAGCTTGTGTTCGAGGACTACCTTAACGGCCACCGCCGCGACGATCCGCATCGGCTTGCCAGCGGCACGAAGAGTTTCGTGGGCGTGCTTGCGGCGATGGCAGTAGAGGACCGTTTGATCAAGCTCGAGGAGAGGGTTGCAAGCACGTTGACCGAGTGGCAGGACGACGACCGGAAAAAGCAAATCACCATCCGCCAGTTGCTCACCCTCACCAGCGGCATCGCGGGCGGGGATGTCGGTGATGTGCCCAGCTACAAGGATGCGGTGCGGCTTGCGGAGGCGAAGTTCCCACCCGGCGAGAAGTTTCAGTATGGTCCGGTCCCGTTCCAGTGCTTCGGCGAGTTGCTCCGCCGCAAGCTGGAGCCGAGCAAGGAGACGGTCGAAAGCTATCTCCAGCGCCGGCTCCTCGGCCCCATCGGCCTGAAACCTTCGTTCTGGCGCAAGGATGCCCACGGCAATCCCAACCTGCCTTCCGGCGCGCATCTCACCGCCCGCGAATGGGCAAAGTTTGGGTTGTTCGTGCTGAACAAGGGAGCTTGGGAGGGCAAGCAACTCGTCTCCGAGAAGCTCCTGGCCGAGTGCTTCCAAGGCACGAAGGCGCATCCGACTTACGGGCTCACCTTCTGGCTTAACGCCTCCGACGAGCGCCCGCGCGATCTCGTGATGGCCGCCGGCGCGGGCAAGCAGAAGCTATACATCGTCCCGTCGCAGAAGCTTCTCATCGTCCAGTTCGCCGAGGCTTCGCGCCGCTTTCAGGAGCGCGAGCTCATGAGGCTGGTGCTCGATGCATTGGGCGGGACCGAAACGCGCGCATCACCGTCTGGTTCCAAGTAACCGGTGCGCCCGTTGGGCGTCGTCAATGTTGTGTTGAGTGCAACTTTCAACCGGCCATGAACAAGCTCCTCTGGACTCTCCCGCTTTCCGTTGGCCTCGCCGCCGTGGTCCTCGCGCAGCAGCCGTCTGGCAAGAAAGGCCCCGGCGGGCCGCCCGATCCCGCCACCGCGTTCCGTCTCCTCGACACCAACCGCGACGGGAAGGTGGACAAGCGCGAGTTCGCCCGCTCGCCGCGCTTCCGCGACCAGGCGGAACTGGCCGACGCCGCCTTCGCCGTGCTCGACAAGAACAAGGACGGCATTCTTACGCAGACCGAGTTCAACGAAATCGTTGCCCTCGCGCCGGGCGGCCCTCGGCTGGGGGACAACGCGCCGACGCAGCCGCAATTCGCCCCGCCCAAGTCCGCGACCGCGACGAAGACGCCGGAGCGTGCCGCGTCGCCGGAGGAGTTGGCGTTCTTCGAGTCGAAGATTCGTCCTGTGCTCGTGGAGAAGTGCTACAGGTGCCACGCCACCGGCGAGGGCAACAAAATCAAGGGCGGCCTTGTGCTCGACACACGCGAAGGCATGCGCAAGGGCGGCGAGTCCGGCCCGGCCGTCGTGCCCGGCGACCCGAAGAAGTCGCTGTTGATCGAAGCCATCCGTTACACGAAGAACGACCTCCAGATGCCGCCGGAGAAGGACGGTGGTAAGCTCCCCGATTCGGTCATCAAGGATTTCGAGAAGTGGATTCAGACCGGGGCCGCCGACCCGCGCACTGGTGGCGCGGTGGCGAATAAGGAATACGACGGCTTCAAGGCGAAGGACCATTGGGCTTACCAGCCGCCGAAGAAGTCACATGTCCCGGCCGTGAAGAACACCGCTTGGCCGAAGAACGATCTCGACTACTTCGTGCTCGCGAGCTTGGAGTCGAAGGGCCTAGCGCCTGTCGCCGACGCCGGCAAACTCACGCTTCTGCGCCGCGTGTATTTCGACCTTATCGGCCTGCCGCCGACCTTTGACGAGGTCAATGCTTTCCTCGACGACAAGTCCGCCGATGCGTTTGCGCACGTCGTGGACAAGCTGCTGGCCTCCCCACAGTTTGGCGAACGCTGGGGCCGGCACTGGCTCGATGTCGCGCGCTACGCCGAATCCACGGGCAAGGACGTGAACACGCCTTACCCGCACGCGTGGCGCTACCGCGACTACGTCATCGCCGCCTTCAACGCGGACAAACCCTACGACCGCTTCGTGCGCGAGCAAGTCGCGGGCGATTTGCTGCCGTCGAGCAACGACAAGCAGAAGGCCGAGCAGCTTGTGGCCACCGGCTTTCTCGCCATCGGCCCACGCGGCCTGAACGAGCAGAACCCGCGGCTCTTCTACCTCGACGCGGCGGACGAGCAGATTGACACGCTCTCGCAGGCGTTCCTTGGCACAACCATCGCGTGTGCGCGCTGCCACGACCACAAGTTTGACCCTGTTTCGCAGAAGGATTACTACGCGCTGGCCGGGATTTTCCTCTCCACCGAGACGCGCTACGGCACGGTGCAAGGCGTGCAGAACCGGCGGCCCTCCGAGCTGTTTGAACTGCCAAAGAGCGCCAGCGCCCCGACGCTGGAACGCACCTTGAATCGCGACGAGCGTGCCCGTGTGGAGAAGCAGCTCGCCGACAAGCGCAACGAGCTGCGTGACCTGTTCATGCCCGCGCCCGGCCAGAAGGGCAAGGGGCCGCAGGCGGACAACGACCCGCGTCGCACGCTCGACCGCCTGCGCCTGCTGCACGAGACCGGCCAGCTCGAATCGCGCCTCAAGCAATTCGACGCGACCACCGGCGAGGAGAAGGCGCTGGCGATGGGCGTGCAGGACCTGCCGCGCACGCAGACTTCCGAGGGGATGGCGAATTTCCGCCGCTTCGCCGAGGGCCGCATCGGCGGTGGGCGGCCGCAGGAGTTCAGTGCCATTGCGGACGCGGCGCTCTACACGCGCGGCGACGCGAGCAAGCCCGCCGAGAAGGTCGCGCGCGCCATCCCCGTCGCGCTCACACACGGCACGCCGCCGCGCATCCCGACCTACGCCAGCGGACGCAAGGAACTGGCCGAGTGGCTCACCAGTGCCGGGAACCCGCTCACCGCGCGCGTGTGGGTCAACCGCGTCTGGGGCTGGCTCCTCGGCGAGGGACTGGTGGATTCGCCGGACAACTTCGGGACCACGGGCGGCAAGCCCAGCAACCAGGCTTTGCTCGACACGCTGGCCGTGAAGTTCGCCGAGTCCGGCTGGAGCACGAAGCAGATCATCCGCGAAATCGTGTTGAGCCGCACCTACCAGTTGTCCACCGCCTTCGACGAGCGCAACCACACTGCCGACCCGGAGAACCGGCTGCGGTGGCGCATGTCCCCTCGCCGCCTTGACGCCGAGGGTGTCCGCGACGCGATGTTGCACGCGTCGGGCCGGCTCGACCTCAAGCCGCCCGTTGGTTCCGTCGTGGCGTTGAAGAGCGACTTCCCGATTGATGGACCGAACACCGCCGCCATGGGACTCTCCGATTTCCAGCTCAACGCCGACACCACGCATCGTTCGGTTTATCTGCCCATCGTGCGCGACCGCGAGCCGGAAGTGCTCGACCTGTTCGATTTCCCCGACGCGAGCCTCGTCGCCGGCAAGCGCGAGAGCACGAGCGTCCCGGCGCAGGCGCTCTTCCTCCTGAACAGCCCGTTCGTCGCCGACCAGGCCGGCTCGCTCGCGAATCGGCTCCTGCGCTGGCAGTCCTCCGGCGTCAGCGCCGACCCGGACGCGCAACTCAAAGAGCGGGTGAACGTGGCCTACTGGCTTACGCTCACGCGCCCGCCCAGCACAAACGAACTAAAGGCCGCGCAGGACTTCTTCACGAAGTTCACCGGCGGTAAGCCCGCCAGCCCCGCGCTGCAAGCCGCCGCGTGGACCAGCTACTGCCGCGCGCTGTTCGCAAGCGCGGAGTTCCGGCAACTCAACTAAGCCTTAGCCTATGAACCCGACCTCTCCGTTCCCGTGCCAGCAGTTCGCTCCGTTGCTGTCACGCCGCGCTGCGCTGAGTTCCATCTCGTGCGGCTTCGGCTATCTGGCCTTCTCCGCGCTGGCGGCGAGAGCCGCTGCCGTTGATAAGCCGCTCGCACCGAAGCAGCCGCATTTCACGCCGCGCGCCAAGCGCGTCATCTTCCTGTGCATGAGCGGCGGGCCATCGCACGTGGACACGTTCGACTACAAGCCGAAGCTTATCGCTGACGACGGCAAGCCCGGCTCGCGGCCCGGCAGCGTGTGGATGGCTCCGAAAGCCGAGTTCAAGCAGCGCGGCAAATCCGGCCTGTGGATTTCCGATCTCTTCCCGAACGTGGCACAGCATGCGGACGACCTCGCGCTCATCCGCTCGATGCAGACGGATTTGCCCGCGCACCCGCAGGCGTTCCTGCGCATGCATACGGGCACGTCGCAGTTCGTGCGTCCGTCGCTCGGCGCGTGGGCTACTTACGGCCTCGGCACGGAGAACGAGAACCTGCCCGGCTTCATCACCATAGCCCCGCCCAACAACGTCGGTGGCGCGCAGAACTACGGCAGCGCGTTCCTGCCGGCGATTTACCAGGGCACGCGCATCGGCAGCGGTGGCAGGTTCAGCGGTTCACAGGCGCAGGTGAAGAACCTTCAGCCGCCCGGCACCGCGCAGGCGCAACGTTTGGAACTCGACTTAATCCAATCGCTCAACCGCGAGGCGCTCGCCCGCGACCCGCAGAACGCGGAGGTCGAGGGCGTCATCGAGAGTTTTGAGCTGGCCTTCAAGATGCAGAGCCAGATGCCCGCAGTGCTGGACCTCAACAAGGAAAGCGAGGCGACGAAGAAGCTCTACGGTGTGGGCGACCGCGACACGGATGACTTCGGGCGGAAATGCCTCATGGCCCGGCGTTTCATCGAGGCGGGCGTGCGTTTCGTAGAGGTCGGGGCCGGCAACTGGGACCACCACTTCAACCTCTCCGGCGCGCTGGCCCGGAGCTGCGGCGGCGTGGACAAGCCCATCGCGGGCCTGCTCACCGACCTCAAGCAGCGCGGCTTGCTGAAGGACACGCTGGTTATCTGGGGCGGTGAGTTTGGCCGCACGCCTTACGCGCAGGGCAACGACGGGCGCGACCACAACAACAAGGGTTTTACTCTTTGGCTGGCCGGTGGTGGCGCAAAAGGCGGCACGAGCTATGGCTCAACCGACGAGCACGGTGCGGAAGCCGTGCAGGACAAGGTGAGCATCCACGATTTGCACGCGACGATTCTGCATCTGCTCGGCCTGAACCACGAGAAGCTCACCTTCCGCTATGCCGGCCGCGACTTCCGCCTGACCGACGTGAAGGGCGAAGTGGTGCAGGGCGTGGTGGCATGAGTAGGAGACGAGGTGGCGAGTCGCTAACTGGACCCCGCTTGCGAAGCTTGGAGTGAGACTCCTCACGTCGTCTCCTACCCAGAAGAAAAGCCGGCGGTCCCTTGCGGAAGCGCCGGCTGGTCTTGGGGTGAGGGTGAGGTCAGAACTTCCAGCCAGTTCC
>CAIPBN010000685.1 GCA_903863315.1 uncultured Verrucomicrobiota bacterium
GAACAGCCAGAGTCGTGGCGAGCTGGATAGTTCCTTGTCGCGGTAGTAGCTCAACAAAAACTTCTCTCGGTCGGTAAACTCGTTGGAGGGTTTTTCTGACATGGTGTGTTCAGTTTTGGGTGGAGCTCCACTGCGGGCGACAAAGAGAAAAGCATTCTCCCTTTGCGCTGCTTTGCGCCCTCTTGCGGCAAAGATTTTCTTGCGATTTCATTCCAAGCGCACCTTTGGGTTGAGCCACGCCTGCGCCAGGTCCACGAGCAGGTTGAAGAACAGGATGATGGCGGAGAAGAAGAACACCGTGCCGCCCACCACCGGGATGTCGCGGTCGAAGACGGAGCCGACGAAGTATTTGCCCAGGCCGGGGATGTTGAAGACGGTCTCTATGACGAACGAGCCGGTGATGAGGCCCGCTGCCGCCGGGCCGAGGTAGGTCACGACCGGCAGCAGGCCGCCGCGCAACGCGTGACGCGAGAGGATGCGCAGGCCGGACGCGCCCTTCGCGCGCGCGGTGCGGATGAAGTCCTGACCCATGATTTCCAGCATCCCGCCGCGCGTGAGCCGCGCGATGTAGGCGGCGAGATGGAAGCCCAGCGTGAGCGCGGGGAGCACGCGGTCGCCGGGCGTGTTCCAGCCAGAAGTGTGGAACCAGCCGAGCTTGAGCGCGAAGAATAGCACCACCATCGGCCCGAGCACGAACGTGGGCAGGCACACGCCGACCATCGCGGCGGACATGGGCACGTAGTCCTGCGCGGTGTTGGGCTTCTGCGCGGCGAGCATCCCGGCGGGCAGGCCGATGGCCAGCGCGATGAGCAACGACCACGCGCCCAGCTCCAGCGACACCGGGAACGACTCGCGGATGATTTCGCCTACGGTGCGGTTCGAGTGGCGGATGGACGGCTGCTGGCCGGTGACGAGGGATTTCAGGAAGTTGACGTATTGCACGCCCAGCGGTTTGTCCAATCCGTAGTGCGCTTCGAGGCGCTTGAGAATCTCGGGCGGGACGTTTCGCTCCGCAGTGAACGGCCCGCCCGGCGCGTAGCGCACCATGAAGAAGGTGAGCGTGGCCACCGCCCAGAGGACCGGGAGCGTTTGCAGCAGGCGGATGAGGAGGAAGCGGAACATCAATTCAGCAGCTTCGAAACTTGGTTGGCCGCTAGCCAGCCAGCGACATGAGCAAGCCCCAGAACGGTCGCACCGAACAGCATAAACACTTTCAACCGGCGCTCTGGCGACCACTCCGCAGTGAACGGACTAACCAGTATCATTGCGGAAAGCATCAGGCACCCAGCAACCGTTGCCGCCGCAGGCCAGGTGAACATTATCGCCACTTCACCCTTGGTCGCAGCGGAAGGGAATCCGTTTTGATTTACCCAGCCTTGGAGGAAAACCCCGAGCAATCCGCACAGCGTCATGCCTGCCCCATTTGTTGCCACGATGCCCCACAAAACCTTGTCAGCTCTTGGTTTCATCTCGTCATACCGCCAAACCTCTTATCCGCTACTCAAACCACAGGTGCTTGTAAGGATGATGGTCGAGCAACGTAGGGTTCCAGCCCTTGAGCTTGGGGGTGATGAGGTGCTGGCGGGTGTAATGGTAGATGGGGATGATGGGCAGCTCGTCCATCAGGATGGTCTCGGCTTTCTGGAAGAGTTCGAGGCGGGCGGCGGCGTCACCGGTGCGGGCCGCCTCGGCGATGAGGCGGTCGTATTCCTTGTTGCTCCAGCCGGTCTCGTTCTGGCCGCCGTCGGTGAGCCACATGTCGAGGAACGTGTTCGGGTCCACGTAGTCGCCCGTCCAGCCGGCGCGGCAAATCTGGTAGTTCAACTGCCGCTGCGAATCCAGATACACTTTCCACTCCTGGTTCAACAGCCTGGCCTCGATGCCCAGGTTCTTCTTCCACATCTGCTGGATGGCCTCGGCGATTATGCGGTGCGCTTCCTGCGTGTTGTAGAGCAGTTCGATGGCGGGGAAGCCCTTGCCGTCGGGGAAGCCGGCGTCGGCCAGGAGTTTCTTGGCCTCGGCCACGCCGCCGCTGAACTTGCCGCGCGCGGTGTAGCCGGCGGTGCCGGGCGGCGTGAGGTTGAACGCGGGGAGTTGCCCGGCCTTGAGGATGTTCTCGGTGATGGCCGCGCGGTCTATGGCGAGCGCGAGGGCCTTGCGCACGCGCTTGTCGTTCAGCGGCGGCTTGGTGGTGTTGACGCGGTAGAAGTAGGCCGAGAGATAAGGCTCGATGCGGATGAGGTCGGGGTTGTTCTTCCGGTAGCCGGGGATTTTCGAGAGCGGCACGGTGTCGGTGACGTGGAGCTGGTTCGCGCGGAACATGCGCTCCTCGGTCTCGGAGCTGGAGATGGGATAGAACGCGAGGCCGTCGAGCTTCACGGTCTTCGCGTCCCAGTGGTGCGGGTTGCGTTTGAGGGTGATGACCTCGTTGACCTTCCACTGGTCGAGCGTGAAGGGGCCGTTGCCGACGAAGTGCTCGGGGCGCGTCCACTTGCTGCCGCGCTCGTAGGGCTTGCCGTGCTTGGCGATGGTCGGCAGGTGGACGGGCATCCACGACGTGTGGTTGATGAGCGAGAGGAAGTAGGGCGTGGGACCGATGAGCGTGATTTGAAACGTGTGGTCATCAATGACCTTGTAGCCGACCTGGGAAAAGTCCTTCAGCTTGCCCTCGTTGTAAGCCTGCGCGTTCTTCACGACGTGGTGCATGTAGGCGTATTGCGCCGCGAGCGTCGGCTCCAGGATGCGCTTGTAGGATTCGAGGAAGTCGCGCGCGGTGAAGGCGTCGCCGTTGGACCACTTGGCGTTCTTGCGGAGGAAGAAAGTGTAAGTGAGCAGGTCCGGCGAAATCTCCCAGCGCTCGGCGACGCCCGGAACGGGGTGCAAGTCCTTCGGGTCCTCGTCCGTGAGGCCCTCGAACACGCCCATGAGAATCATGTGCTCCGGCACGCCGGTGACAATCTGCGGGTCGAGGTCCGACGGCTCGGAGCCGTTGCCGCGATGGAGAATCATCTTCCCCGGCGAGACGGCAGGGCCGGAGCCAAAGCCGGGGTCGGCCTTCGTGCCGCCA
>CAIPBN010000686.1 GCA_903863315.1 uncultured Verrucomicrobiota bacterium
ATCCATGGGGCCTTGGTGAAATCGTATTCCACGTGCTCCTTTTGCCGCCAGCGGTCGAGCAGCGACTGGGGCTCGGTCTTGAGCAGGTTGACCCGGGCACAGGTCGGCGGCGGGGAATTATTCCAAGCCAGCAGGCGGCGGGTGTCCTCCGCGCCCCAGCGCTGGGTCCAGCGGTCCACGAGCCATTGGGGATGCGAGAACCCCACGTGCGGCTCGGTCATTTTCAGCTCCTCCAGCAGTGCCTTGGTGGTGGTTTGCTCCGTGGCATAGCGGCGGAGGATGGCGTTGAGGAAGCTGGCCTCGTGGCCGTAGCCATTGCGTTTGGCCTGTTCCACTGTTTCAAACACTGCGGCGTGCGGCGGAATGCGGTCCAGCATCAGCAGTTGATACAAGCCCAGCCGCAGGAAGACCTGGACGGCGGGGCGTTGCTCGCGGCCATCGGTCTTGCGCGCAATCAGCCAGTCCAGCGTTCCTTCCCACCGGACACATCCGTAGGCCAGTTCTTGGGCGAGGCGACGATCGTCTGCCCGCAATGCCGTTTGGGTGCAGGCTTCGTCCAAGAGGTCTTCGATGAAGGCCCCACCTTGCATCCGGCGCAACAGCACGCGGGTGGCCACTTCGCGACCGGGGGAAAGCGCTGTGGCCGGAGCTTCCGGACTGCGCTCCTCGTAGATTGGTTTTCCGGTCTTGTCGTCGAGGCGGATGATCCGTTTGGTCAGATGGGGGGCCGGGCGATCAGGCCGGCGCACCGGGTAACTGCGCCGTTCAGAATAGCCTCGCTGATCACGTGCATCCCGGTTGTCTGACCAGTTGCGCTGGGGCGGATTAGATGGCCTTGCTTCGGGGCCAGCATAGGGTCGAGGGCGGAATGGCGGGCTCGGAGCTTGGCCAGCTTCCCGGTCGTCCCGCTGCCTCGGGTAGTCGCCCGATGGTTCTTGGCGGGGGCTGGGGGCATAAGAATCGCTGCGGAAGGGGGCGCGAGGGCCGCGTGGGGCGCGGTCGTCGCGCGGAGGCGGGTAGCCTTGGGACGGGGGTGGATTCTCGCGGTATGATGGACCTCGGCGAACATTCTCGCCTTGTCCGTAACCCCGTCGTTCCTCGCCCACCCAAGGACGTTCCGGGCCTGAGCGCTGAGGTGGGCCTGCGTCGGGGCCGTCCGCCGGTCCAGGCCGATAAGGCCGCCGTGATTCGGGATACGCTCTCCGTTGTTCTGGCGGGGGCGCGAAGTCATCGCGCCGTTGCGGTCGGCGGTTTGGGGTATCAAACGAGGGACGGAAGGTGGGTCTCTCATAACGCCTCTGAGGCGGGCGAGAGAATGACTCGCCAGCGTCGGAAGCCTGGGGACGCCGTTCGTCGTGCCGCCCCTCGGGTCGCGACCCGCTGAACGCCGAGGGAATGCGTTCGGTTCGTTCGCTGGATGGCAGGGAGCGCGGTGAGGAGTCCGAGGGGCGTCGCTTGCCCGGCTTGACGAACCGCTCGTAAAACTTCCCCGTGTGCGGATTAGCGGCCCCTTCAGATTGGCTGTCGGAGGCCTCCCCGGGTTCCCGTATCGATTGTGAGGACTGGTCGTCCGGGTGTTCTGGACGGTCGTCCCTCGGGTCAAGCTGCTGCGGAAAAGCCCCGCCAGCAGGGGATTCTGAGCGGTTCGCCCTAGGCCGAAAAGGTGGTCTGGCCGGACCGCGTTCGCGTCCAGCGGGAATTTCACTTGGTTTTCGTTTCTGCACGGCCTAAGAATGACGGACTATTCGCGCAGCGCGAGTTATTTGAAACTATGAGAGAAGAACTGGAAAAGTTGGCAATCGCGGGAAAAATCGGCAGCAAACACATCGAGCCTTTGCTGGCGCTCTCCCAAGGCGGCTATTGCTCGCACAAGAGTTGGGGCTTTGGACGGATCACCACCGTTGATACTGTCTTCTGCCAGTTCAGCATCGATTTTGCGGGCCGTCCTGGCCACAAGATGGATCTTGGCTTCGCCGCGGACACCCTGAAGCCGATCCCCGCAAACCACATCCTCGCTAAGAAGGCCGGTGACCTCCACGGACTCCGGCAGATGGCAGCCCGCGATCACCTGGGCGTCATCAAGCTGGTCTTGAACAGCTATGGCGGGCGCGCAACCCTGGACCAGATTCAGAAGGATCTTGTGCCCGACGTGATCACCGAGGATTGGAAGAAGTGGCTCGAAGTCGCCAAGCGCGAAATGAAGAAGGACGGCCACTTCATCGTGCCCCTCAAGAAGACCGACCCCATTGTCTATCAGGCTGACGAAACGAGCGTCCAGCAGCGTGTGATGGACAAGTTCAAGGCCGCCAAGGGCCTGAAGGCACGGCTTACCGAGGCGGCGGAGATTCTAAAGAGCTTGGAAGACCTGCAAGACAAGGCCGGCACCGTGACCGAGGCCGTGGCCGTCCTGAATGCGGAGATCACCAGCCACCAGCGCACCCAGCCCGCGCTGGCCTTGGAGGCAATTTTCCTGCGCGACGAACTGCGCGCCGCCGCCGGTCTGGCTGCCACCGAAGGCGAGGTTTCCGAGGACAGCATCTGGAATCAAAACCTCAAACTGGGCCAGTTGCTGGACCAGATGCCTTCTGCCAAGCATCGCCGCACGCTTGAGGCCTTCCAAAAGGCCGCGCCCACGCTCTGGCATGAGGCCGTCATCAACATTCTGAACAACGCGCCCACCAAGCTGGCCGGCGAATGCGCCACCATGCTGATGCAGAACAACCGGCTTGACCTGCTCCGGGAGACGCTCACCCGCCTCATCAGCCAGCATCAGGCCAGCAGCGAACTGCTCCTCTGGCTCGCCAAGGAGCGCTCGGACACCTTCGCCGACATCCTCGGACCGGAAGTCTTCCGCGCCATGGTCAGCGCCATCGAGCGCGACATCTTCAACGAAAAGAAGTCCAACAAGCTCCGCGATTTCATCCTCGCCGACACGGAACTGCTGCCCGAGCTCATCAACTCCGCTGACATCGAGGTGGTAAAGGATCTCACCCGAGCATTGCAGCTTTCGCCCAGCTTCGATGACATGGACCGGCGCTCCCTGTTGGCGCGCATTGTGAAAGTGTTCCCCGTGGTGAAGGAACTGATCACCGGTGAACAGACCAAGCAGGATCACTCGTTGATTGTTTCCTGGGAAAGTCTCGACCGCCGCCGCCTCGAATACGAGGACCTCGTCAAGAAACGCATCCCGGCCAACTCCAAGGACATCGCTCTGGCCCGCAGTTACGGCGACCTTCGCGAGAACCACGAATACAAGGCCGCCAAGGAAATGCAGAAGGTGCTCATGCGCCGGAAGGCAGAGCTGGAAGCGCAGTTGACCAAGGCTCGCGGTTCCGACTTCTCCGACGCCCGCGCCGACGCCGTCACCATCGGCACCCGCGCCACCGTGCACGACGTCGTCAACCAGAAGACGACCCAGTTTTCTGTTCTGGGAGCGTGGGACTCGGATCCCGACAACGGCATCATCGCCTACCTCAGCCCCATCGGACAGGCCCTGCTCAATCACAAGGTGGGTGATGAGGTGGAGTTCGAGTTGCACGGACAGAAGCACAAGTTCCGCATCGACTCTATCGCCGTGCTGCCGCCGATGGCCAAGCCCCAGGAGCCGACCGAGTCGGCTCAACCCGAAGCGGAACCAGCCGGCTAGTGGTTTTGCTGGGTTAACAAACTCAACTAAAATTACCGAACCCTCACCCTGCCACGCGGCACGGTGGGGGTTTTCTTTTACGCATACGCATGTCCGAACAGGGGGGCGGCAGCGAAAATTCTGCCTCTCGATGTCTATTCCGGTTTGCGGAACAGATAGTGCGACACCAGCCACTCGTTCCCTTCGCGGTAGCCCCACAGCTCCGCGCAGGCCATGTAGAAGACCCGCCAGTAAACCCACCATTTGGTCTCGTTCGCCGTGCCGTAGGTGGCGGCGAAGAGTTTGCGAATCTCCGGTTCGTGCGCGTCCATGTTGGCGAGCCAGGCGTTCGCGGTCTTCTCGTAGTGCTGGCCGTTTACGCGCCAGTGGTTCACGAGGCGGAGGTCGTCCTGGAAGTAGAGCAGCAAGTCGTCGCTGGGCATGATGCCGCCGGTGAAGAAGTAGCGCGCCATCCAATCCGTCTCGTCCCGTGCGACGAAGTGGTAGGCAAACTCCCGGTGCGTGAAGATGTGGACGAAGAGCTGCCCGCCCGGCCGCAGCCAGCGCGCGACGTTTGCCAGCAGCCGCTGGTAGTTCTTCATGTGCTCGAACATCTCGATGGAGACGACGCGGTCGAACCCGCCGGCCTCGATGTCGAAGCGGTTCATGTCGCAGGTGATGATGCGGAGATTCTTCAAG
>CAIPBN010000687.1 GCA_903863315.1 uncultured Verrucomicrobiota bacterium
CCGGCGGCGGCGATGCGCGAGCTTTACGCGCCCTTCAACGCCCCGATCATTGTGACGGACATCAACTCTGCCGAGTTGATCAAGCACGCGGCGAACTCCTTCCTGGCGCTGAAGATTTCCTACATCAACGCCATCGCGAACATCTGCGAAGCCAGCGGGGCGAACGTCGAGGAGGTCGCCAACGGCATGGGCATGGACGTGCGCATCGGCCGGCGCTTTCTCAACGCCGGCCTGGGCTTTGGCGGCTCTTGTTTTCCGAAGGATCTCAGCGCTTTTATCAAGATCGCCGACCAGCTTGGCTACGATTTCCAACTGCTCAAGGAGGTCCAGCACATCAACGCCGACCAGATGGACCGCTTCGTCAAGAAGCTCACCGACACGCTCTGGGTGTTGAAGGACAAGAAAATCGGCGTGCTTGGACTGGCCTTCAAGCAGAACACCGACGACGTCCGCATGTCCCCAGCGATTGACCTGTGCCAACGCCTGCTCAAGGACGGGGCCTCGCTCCGCGTGTATGACCCCAAGGCAATGACCAAGGCGAAGCATGTCCTCCCGCCGGGCGAAACGATCACCTACGTGGCGGACATGAACGACGTCGCGGAAGGCTGCGACGCCCTCGTGGTGGCGACGGAGTGGCCCGAGTTCAAGCAGCTCGATCTCGACCGCGCGCGCCGTTCCATGAGCCACCCGATCCTGTTTGATGGGCGGAATCTCTTCGATCCGGCGGCGATGGAACGGCTCGGCTGGGTTTACAAGAGCGTGGGACGGTAAGGCGGGCTGGATGCCTGATGCTGGATGCTGCGATGAAGACCTCCGGCCCAACGCAACCTGCCAGCATCGAAGTCTCCGCCGGCCTCATCTTCCGGAGCAACGAGTTGCTCATCACGCAACGCCTCGCCGGCAGCCATCTGGCGGGCCTGTGGGAGTTTCCCGGCGGCAAGCGTGAGCCAGGCGAGTCTTTCGAAGACTGTCTGCGCCGCGAGTTGCAGGAGGAACTCGGCGTCACCGTGGTGGTGCATGAACTGATGGAGAGCCTTACGCATGCCTACCCGGAGAAGACCGTTCACCTGCGCTTCTTCCGTTGCACCCTGGCGGAACCGACCGCCGAACCACGTCCGTTGGGCTGCCAGGCCGTGCAATGGGTCACCCAGAAGACGCTGGCCGGCTACGCGTTTCCCGCCGCCGATGCGCGGCTGCTGGCCCAGTTGCAGGATCCGGCGCGGCCTTGGTGATCCTGTCAGGCCGCGCAGCCGGGCAAGTTCTGCGCCGCGCTATTTCTTCCCGACCAAATCCAGAACGGCCGCGCTCATGGCAGTCACACCTGTCTTCAAGGTCGGTTCAGGCACGGGGGCAAACTTGCTCGAATGAAGCGAAGGCAGCGTCTTGCCAGTCTTGATGCTTTCGTTGACGGATTCCTTGGTGATAGTTCCCAGCCAGAAAATGCAGATGGGCACCTTGTGCTCGGTCCGTCCGTAGAGGCCGAAATCCTCCGCCCCCATCACCGGCCCCTTGGGCACCACGTTGCCCGGACTAATCCACCGGCCAATCGCAGCCGCCACCCGCTGGGTGAGCGCCGGGTCGTTGTAGGTGGAACGCGCCCCCTCCTCCGAGACCGAGACCGTGGGCAGCAGCTTTTCCGGTATCCCCGCAGCAAGCGCCTGCCCGCGCACGATGCGCCGGAGCGCGGCGATGGAGGCTTCCCGCACTGCATCAGAGTAACTGCGCATGGTGAGTTGCAGGCGGACCTCGTCGGGAATGATGTTGTGCTTGGTGCCCCCGTGGATGGAACCCACTGTCACGACCGCAGGATCCGTCGGGGAGGTTTCGCGGCTCACGATGGTCTGGAGCGCGAGGATGATCTGCGCCGACAACACAATCGGGTCCTTGGTCATGTGCGGCCACGCCCCATGCCCGCTAACCCCGCGCACCACGATGTCCACCGTGTCGGCGTTGGCGAGGGCATAGCCTTCGGTATGACCGACGGTCCCCGCTGGAAGATCGCTCGCCACATGCAATGCGAGACAGAAATCCGGCCGCGGAAAACGGGTGAAAAGCCCTTCGGCCAGCATCCGCTTGGCTCCCCCCACCCGCTCCTCCGCCGCCTGGCCGATGAAAACCAGCGTGCCACTCCACCGGTCCCGCAAAGCCGCCAGCACGCGGGCCGTCCCGATGAAGGAAGTCATGTGGACATCGTGACCGCAGGCGTGCATGGCCGGCACCTCCTTGCCTTGATCATCCTTGGTCCTGGCCTTGCTGGCATACGGCAGCCCGGTCTCTTCCAGCACCGGCAAACCATCCAGATCGGTGCGCACGAGCACCGTGAGCCCCGGTCCGTTCTTGAGAACGCCCACTAGGCCATGCCCGCCAACCTTCGCGGTCACTTCAAATCCGGCCTGCTTCAGTTCGTCCGCGACCCGGGCGGCGGTCTTCTCCTCTTGGAAGGAGATTTCCGGATTCGCGTGGAGGTGTTTGTAGAGTTCGAACAGGCGGGGGTATTCTGCCTCCACACGGGCGCGAACAGCGGGTTCGAGATCGGCCGCGCCCACCAAGCACTGGGCGGCCAAAAGAGTAACCAACAGGGCGGCGGCGTGAAGATTCATGAGTTGGCTAAGGTGTTTGCGGGAGTGAAAGGCGTTCCTGACGCAAAAGCAAGCGGGGCAACCATGTGGAAGAACAGCGTCCTACCACTCCCCATTAGATTTCCGCCTTCCAACTTTTAACCACTCCGTCCCTACTCGCCTAATTCCTCTGCCGCAGCCACACCCACCCGCCTGCCAGTGCCACCCCGCCCAAGGCCACCCACGTCCAGATCGGCGTGCCGTGTGCCGTCGCGCCTTCACTCGCTGCTGATTCCACACCACCCGTTGTGCTGGTCGAACTGCTCCCGGAAGCGGAAGGCACGGATGCCGCCATCCCCGGCTTTCCCTGCGTTGCCAGCCGCTCCCGCAGCTTCGACGGGCGGGCGACAGCGGGGACAGAAGGTGAAGCAGCCGCGTTGGTTCTGGCTTCAGGGGCTTTGAGCAGGAGGGTAAGCGGTTTAGGACTGGCAATGGCGACGGCCGCGATCGCCTTGGAGATTTTGCTCGCCACCACTTTGTTTGAGATCGTTTGCCAGGCTTGGCCAGCGATCTCCGCAGGCATGTAATGATGAGTCAGGCTTAGTAGCTCATCAAAATCCAACGGTGGCCTCAAATATAAGTCCGCTAAAACCTGCGGACCTCGGTTGGTAAAACCATGATATTCGTTCCTAAAACTATAGTAATCGTTGAATTCCTTCGCTTTCACATGCCACTTCGCCAGCTCAGCGGCGGTGAGCCCGCTCGGTGGCCGTGTGCCCGAGCTGGCCGGTAGCGCACCTGCTTTGCTGGCAAACTCTATTTCGGCGTTTCGCCAAGCTTGCAACATGGTCTCGGCTTCGAGTGCCCTTCGTTGAGCGAAGCTGAATTCATCATAAGCCGGAGAGTAGTGCGAACCATTCCAGCCAAAACGAACCAAAAAGGACAATTGCTCATGGATGGGGGCCTTGAGCGCCTCCGCTCGCAATTCCCGCTTCAATGCATACGCCGCCTTGCCCAGCTCGGCATCCCCGCCGGTAGGTCCGGGCAAGCCTCCAATGGCTTCGACCAATAGACGCGGATACAAGCCTCCCTCCCAGCCGGGAGCCGCCTCCCGAGCTTTGGTCACCGCCTTGAGTATGCCATGGGGATCGCCCGCGTCCCGGGCCAGATGCACCGCCGTCTTCAGTTCAGCGTAGGTTTCCGAATAACCCGCCACCGGAAGGAAGACCGCCAGAATGCCACAGCCGAGGCGGACACGGCCCAGTCTTGGCACGGCCCGCCAACGATCTGTAACGACGGCCCAAACGCATGTCATGGCGGGCTGTAGCAGAGGTTGCTTCAGGAACAGGGAGTGCGTAACGGATAGCGGTCTGGAAAACAAAGTCTTTTTCCCATGACAAAACCTTTCCGCACAGGGCCCCCGCCAATTCCTGAGTTGCCGAGCGGCTCATGGCTCCCGTAGGGTGCGCGGACGTTTTTTGCGCATGAAAGTCTATATTGACGGGAAGTTTTACGACGAGGACAAGGCCAAGATCTCCGTGTTCGATCACGGGCTGCTCTACGGCGACGGCATCTTTGAGGGCATCCGCGCCTATCATGGCCGCGTCTTCAAGCTCAAGGAGCACATTGACCGGCTCTACTACTCGGCCAAGGCCATCCTGCTCACCATCCCGATGTCGCCGGCCGAGATGACCAAGGCCGTCCTCGACACCTGCCGGAAGAACAAGATCACCGACGGCTACATCCGCCTCATCGTCACGCGCGGTGTGGGCACGCTGGGCTTAAACCCGAACCGCTGCAAGGCCCCCTCGGTCATCGTCATCGCCGGCAAGATCCAGCTTTACCCGCCGGAGATGTATCAGCGCGGCATGGACATCGTGACCGTGGCGACGACGCGTAACCTGCACAACGCCGTCAACCCGGCCATCAAGTCGCTCAACTACCTGAACAACATCCTGGCCAAGATCGAGGCGAACATCGCCGGCGTGGAGGAAGCGATCATGCTCAACTCCGATGGTTACGTGGCCGAGTGCACGGGGGACAACCTGTTCCTCATCAAGGGCAATGAGCTGCTCACGCCGCCGCTTTCCGCCGGGGCGCTGTATGGCATCACGCGCGGTGTGGCGATGGAGCTGGGCCGCGAGCTGGGCTTGAAGGTCAGCGAGCCGAACCTTACGCGTTACGATGTTTACAACGCGGACGAGTGCTTCCTCACGGGCACGGGCGCAGAGATCATCCCCGTGGTGAAGGTGGATGGCCGCGTGATTGGCACCGGCAAGCCCGGCGTGATTTCCCAGCAGCTCATCGAGAAGTATCACGCCTTGACGAAGGTGAGCGGCGAGCCAATTTGACGGCAGCCATATCGCCATGCTCTGCAACGTCTGCAAACAGAACGAAGCCAAGGTGCATCTGACCCAGATCATCGGGGACAAGATGCAAAAGGTGGATCTCTGCGAGGAGTGCTCGAAGGAGAAGGGCGTGGGCGATCCCGCGAGCTATTCCCTCGCCGAGCTGTTGCTGGGCCAGAGCCTGCCGACGGATGAGGCCGCGCCCGAGGCGGCCGCCGCCCCGGAAACCGAGACCAAGTGTCCGGCCTGTGGCTACACGCAGGCGGATTTCAAGAAGGCCGGCCGCTTCGGCTGCTCCGAGTGCTACATCACGTTTGCCGACGGCCTCGGCACGATGTTGAAAACCATGCACAAGGGTCTGCGCCACACCGGCAAAGTGCCCACCGCCCTCCAGCAGGCCCGCGAGGCCGTCCAGAAGCTCAAGACCCTGCAAAAGCGCCTCGAAAAGGCCGTGGCCGAGGAGAACTTCGAGGAGGCCGCGCAGTTGCGGGACGAAATCAAGCGCCTCAAGGACAAGGCTCCGGCCTGACCCCATGAACATCCACGAGTTCCTCGTTCCGCCGGCGGTCTTCTGCCAGCGCACCGGCCCGCAGGACCGCATTGTCATGTCCAGCCGGGTGCGGCTGGCCCGCAACCTCCGCAAGCTGCCGTTCCCCGCCTGGGCGAAGAAGCCGGACCGCCTCCGCCTGCTGGAGGCAATCCAGCCGGCCGTGGAATCCCTGCCGCAGATGGACCCGCACTTCTCGGCGGCGATGGACGACCTCACCGCCTTTGACAAGCAGATCCTCGTGGAGCGGCATTTGATCAGCCGCGAGCACGCCGCCAAGGGCGCGGGCAGCGGCTTCGTGCTGAACCGCGAGGAAACCCTCTGCGTGATGATCAACGAGGAGGATCACCTGCGCATCCAGTCCCTGCGGCCCGGCCTCCAGTTGAAGGCCTGCTGGCAGGCCATTGACGAGCTGGATTCCACGCTGGAGACGAAGCTGGACTACGCGTTCTCCCCCGAGCTGGGCTACCTCACCGCCTGCCCCACCAACCTCGGCACCGGCATCCGCGTGAGCGCCATGCTGCACCTGCCGGGCTTGGTCCTGGCGGAGGAAATCACCCGCATCATCAACGCGGCGAACAAGCTCAACTTCGCCGTCCGCGGCCTTTACGGCGAGGGCACCGAGGCGCTCGGCAACGTCTTCCAGGTTTCCAACCAGATGACCTTGGGCGAGTCCGAGCCGCAGATCATCGAGCGGATCAGCAAGGCGCTGAACCAGATCATCGAGGAGGAGGAGAACGCGCGGAGCATCCTGCTGGAGAAGAAGCCCAAGGTGGTCTTCAACCACATCGGCCGCGCCTACGGAGTCCTCGCCAACGCCCACACCATCTCCTCCAAGGAGACGATGAACCTGCTGTCGCTCCTGCGGCTGGGCATTGATCTGGGCATGTTTGCGCAATTGGACCGCTCGCACTGGGATGAGATTTTCCTCCTCACCCAGCCGGCCCACTTGCAGAAGCAGTTCACCGAGAAGCTCGGGGCCGACGAACGTGACATCCTCCGCGCCGACATGCTGCGCGAACGCCTGCGCACGGTGCCGCGTCCGCAGCCGCCCAAGTAGCCTTGGGCGGACCGGCCGCGCCTTCCTGTTCCACGCGCCGCGCGCGGGGCGTCGGATTACAGTGACATGCCGGCACGGACGCAGATTCTTTAGATTCTTGTTGTGACTCTCCCCGTGGTTTGCGGCACAATGGGCGCTAGTCCTGATGGCGTTCGAGCTTCATAACTTCATGTGGCAGCCCGCGTTGGAGATCCTCATCCTCGCGGTGGGGATCTACTACGCCCTGAACTTCATCCGGGGCACCCGGGGCGCGCCGGTGGTAATGGGGCTGGTGGTGCTCTTCGTGGCCCTGAGCTTCATCACCAGCGTGCTGGAGCTGACCGTATTGCGCTGGCTGCTGGGCACGTTCTCCGCGTTCAGTGCCTTCGCGGTGCTGGTCATCTTCCAGCCGGAGCTGCGCCGCCTGCTCGCGGAGCTGGGCAACCAATCCCTCCTGCTCTCCGCGCAAGAGCAGCGCGAGGACATCGAGGTCATCATTGAGACGGTCGAGCGTCTGGCCGACGTGCGCATCGGCGCGCTCATAGCCATTGAGCAGTCCATCAATCTTGCGGAAGCGGTTGAGTCGGGCGTCGTCGTGGACTGCGAGGCCACCCCCGAGATGCTGGAGACCATTTTCTTCCCGAACAACGCCATCCATGATGGCGGCGTGCTGATCAAGAACGGCCGCATCCTGCGCGCCGCGTGCATCTTCCCGCTGACGACCCGGCAGGATCTGCACAAGTCGCTGGGCACCCGCCATCGGGCCGCCATCGGGCTGAGCGAGGAAACCGACGCGGTGATGGTGGTGGTGTCCGAGGAAAGCGGCGCCATTTCCTGCGCCTACCGGGGCGAGCTCAAACGCGGCGTGACGGTGGAGGAGCTGCGCGCCTTCCTGACCGGGCTCTTCGTGAAGCGTGTGCGGGCCCGGACCTGGATGGATAATTTCCGCCTCTGGCTGGCCCGTTACATCAAGCCGGCGGCCGGCCTGCGGCGGACGCCCGGCGGCCCTTCCGAAACTCCCGCCCCCCCGGCGGCCGGACTGCCCCAGAAAGTGGAGGTGAAGTGATGTCTGTCCGCGACGCGGTCCTCCACAATTTCTGGCTCAAGCTGTTCTCGCTCGTCCTGGCCACGATGATCTGGTTCGCCATCTTCAGCGCCCAGAACTCCCCGCGCGCCGACCGGCCGCTCTTTGGCAACGCGTCCGTCGAGCTGCAACACGTGCCCGTCACGGTGATGAAATCCGCCGGGGACTTGCGGAACTTCCAGTTGGAGCCCGGCACCGTGGACGTCACGGTGCAAGGCCCGCGCGCCAAGGCTCAGGTCTTGACCCCGGGCAGCCTCGAAGTTTTCATCAACCTCTCTGATGTGACCGACACCGTGGGCCTGACCAAGAAAATCCTCGTGCATGCGCCCCCGGACTTCACCGTGGTGAAAGTGTCGCCGGCAGAAGTGCGCATCCGCCCCGTTTCCCCACCTCAGTAACCAAAGTATGAGCAACCAGCCCAAAAAAATCTTCGGCACCGACGGCGTTCGCGGCACGGCCAACATCGAACCCGTGACGGCGGAAACCGCCCTCAAACTGGGCCGTGCCGCCGCGCACGTCTTCAAAAACCTGGAAAGCCAGTCCCGCTCGCGCGGCAAGCACCGCATCGTCATCGGCAAGGACACCCGCCTTTCCGGCTACATGCTCGAAAACGCCCTCAGCTCCGGCATCCTCAGCATGGGCGTGGACGTGCTCTTCATCGGCCCGCTGCCCACCCCCGGCGTCGCCTACGCCACGCGCTCGCTGCGCTGCGATGCCGGCATCGTCATCACCGCCTCGCACAATCCCTACGATGACAACGGCATCAAGTTCTTCGGTGCGGACGGCTTCAAGCTGCCCGACCCCATTGAGGCGCAGATTGAAAGCCTCGTCTTCAGCGGCAACATCGAGAGCGTCCGCCCCTCCGCCACCGAGATTGGCAAGGCCGTGCGCATCGACGACGCCCTGGGCCGTTACATCGAGTTCGCCAAGGCCTCCTTCCCCAAGGGCCTGACCCTGGACGGCATGCGCATCGTGGTGGACTGCGCCAATGGCGCTTCCTACAAGGCCACGCCCAGCGTCCTGCGCGAGCTGGGCGCGGAAATCTTCGTCATCGGCAACACGCCCGACGGCACCAACATCAACCGCGATTGTGGGTCCATGCACCCGCAGACACTGTGCGCCAAGGTCCGCGAATACCGCGCCGACCTCGGCATCGCCCACGACGGTGACGCGGACCGCGTCATCCTCTGCGATGAGACCGGCGCGCTGTTGGATGGCGATGACATCATGGCCATGGCCGCGCTGGACATGCTTGCGCAGGGCACGCTCGCCGAGAAGACGCTCGTCGCCACCGTCATGAGCAACGCCGGGCTGGGTGCCGCCATGCAGGCCGCCGGCGGCAAGATCATCTACACCGCCGTCGGCGACAAGAACGTCATCGATGAAATGCTCAAATGCGGCTACAACTTCGGCGGCGAGGAAAGCGGACACCTCATCTTCCGCGACTATTCCACCACGGGCGACGGCCTGGTGGCGGCGCTCCAAGTGCTGCGCACCATGAAGGCCCGCGGCGAAACCCTCTCCAAGCTCAAGCGCTGCTGGACCCGCTTCCCCAAGCAGGTCACCAACATCAAGGTCCGCGAGAAAACTCCCTTCGAGCAGCTCAGCGGCGTGCTGGAACTGGTGAAACAGGCGGAGGCGGAGGTGCAGCCCAGCGGCGGGCGGGTCCTGCTGCGTTACTCGGGCACCGAACCCAAGGCCCGGCTGCTCATCGAAGGCAAGGACATGGGCGCGCTGGACAAGTGGTCGCGCCAGATTTCCGACGCCATCAAGAAGCAGATCGGGGCTTAAGTCCGGTCTGCGCGTGGTTCCTCAGCCAGCGGGTGTCAGGCTTACGATGCAACCGGTTGGAAATCAGTCTTGCTGAAGCGTGCGGCGCTGAATTTTCCCGGCTGACCGCCGTCGGTTGCCCAGCTACTTTGCCACCATGATCACCGGACAAAAAAACTGCCGCGGCCCGGTTTCCCGCCGAGGCTTCCTGCAAGTCGGCGCGCTGGCCTCCTCCGCCCTAGGGTTCAGCGATTTCCTGCGCCTCCAGTCCCTCGCCAAGGAAGCCGGCAAAAAGACCCCCGACACCTCCGTCATCTTTGTCTGGCTCCCCGGCGGCGCGCCGCACATGGAGACCTACGACATGAAGCCGGACGCCCCGGCCGAGTATCGCGGCATCTTCCAGCCCATCCGGACGAACGTCCCCGAGTTGCAGGTTTGCGAGCTGCTTCCGCTGCACGCCAAGTGCGCCGACCGCTACACCATCATCCGCTCCATCTCGCACAATTTCGCCGACCACGGCGGCGGCCATAAGCGCTTCCTCACCGGTTACGATCCCAAGGAGCCTGCCGGTTTCGTCGTGGACAATCCGATGTGCGGTTCCGTCGTCGCGAAACACCGCGAGCACATCAAAATCGGCCTGCCCAACTACGTCTCCATCGTGGACGCTGGCCGGCAGGGCCTCGACACCTTCAGCTTCGGCACCGCGTATCTGGACAAGGGCACCGCCCCGTTCTTCGTCGTCGGCAATCCCGCCCAGCCGGGCTTCAAGGTGGAGAACATCGGTCTGGCGCCGGAGATGGCCAACCGCCTCGAAGACCGTGCCACGCTGCTCGGCGGCATGGACCGGCTGCGCCGCGATGTGGATCGCAGCGGGCTCATGGATTCGATGGACAAGTTCAGCCAGCAGGCCCTCGACATCCTCACCTCGCCCCGCGCCGCTGAAGCCTTCGACCTCACCCGCGAGTCTGATCGCACCCGCGACCGCTACGGCCGCCACGCCTTTGGCCAGCGCGCGCTCATGGCCCGCCGGCTGGTGGAGGCGGGCTCCAGCTTCGTCACCGTGGTGATGGAAAACCCCGGCGGGCCGATGCCCACCTACGGCACCTACAACTGGGACTCGCACGCGGTAAACTGCCACATCTTCGACGACGCCCGCTGGCGCTTTCCTTTCTACGATCAGGCGGTCACGGCGCTGGTGGAAGATCTCTACGCTCGTGGCTTGGACAAGAAGGTCCTCCTGGTCGTCACCGGGGAATTTGGCCGCACGCCCCGCCTGTCAGTCCAGACCGGCACCCAGACCAAGGTTGCCCAGCCCGGCCGCGACCACTGGCCGCAGGCCATGTCGATGCTCGTCGCCGGCGGCGGCATGCGCACCGGCCAAATCGTCGGTGCCACTGACAAGCGCGGTGAGCGCCCGGCCGAGCGCCCGCTCTCGCCCAACGATCTCTGGGCCACGGTCTATCGCCACCTCGGCATCGACTGGACCGAATCCCTGCTGGACCACACCGGTCGTCCCATGCCGATTCTGCCGCATGGCGAGCCGATTGCCGAACTGCTGCCCACCGCCTGAGCTGCTTGCCGGCAGGGCTCGCGCCCAAGCTGGCCGCACAAGCGCCTTGCCGGACAAACCCATTGACCGCGCGCAGCCGGCAGCCTACAACTCGCACCGTGACTGACATTCTGAACCTTCGACTTGCACTTCGCGCGCTGCTGGCCGGCGCGGCGGTCGGGTTCTGAATTCACACACCACGATTTCGAGAACCCCACTGCCACACCGGCGGTGGGGTTTTTGTTTCTCGACCACGAATGAACACGAATAAACACGAATCGGGAGCCGGGCGGTCGCGCGCCTTGCGTCCGCAGCTTGGTGTCCATCCGTGTCTGTTCGTGGTTTCATCCAACACCTCACGCCCATGCTGAAAGACACTGTCGCCAAATACCGCCCGTTTCCCGGCGTCCACCTCCCGAACCGCCAGTGGCCATCGCGCACGCTCACCTGCGCGCCGCTCTGGTGCAGCGTGGACCTCCGCGATGGCAACCAGGCGCTCGCCGTGCCCATGAACGTGGCGCAGAAGCTCGAGCTGTTTCAGGCGCTCGTGAAGTGCGGCTTCAAGGAAATCGAAGTCGGCTTCCCGTCCGCGTCGAACACCGAGTTCGCCTTCAACCGCCGGCTCATCGAGGAGAACCGCATCCCCGACGACGTGACCATCCAGGTGCTCGTGCAGGCGCGCGAGGACTTGATCGAGAAGACGTTTCAGTCGCTCGTCGGCGCGAAGCGGGTGGTCATCCACATGTATAACTCGACCTCGCCAGCGCAGCGCCGCGTGGTGTTCGGCAAGACGAAGGAGGAAATCAAGGCCATCGCCGTCCACGGCGCGAAGCTCATCAAAGACCGGCTCCACCGGCTCGCGGGCACCGACGTGACGCTCCAATATTCGCCCGAGAGCTTCTCCGCCACCGAAGTGGAATACGCCAAGGAAGTCTCCGAGGCCGTCATGGACGTGTGGCAGCCGACGCCGCAGCGGAAGATGATTCTGAACCTGCCCGACACGGTCGAGGTGGCAATGCCGAATGTCTATGCGGACCAAATCGAGTGGATTTGCACGAACATCCGCAACCGCGACTCGCTCATCATCAGCCTGCACACGCACAACGACCGCAACACCGGCACGGCTGCCACAGAGTTGGGCTTGCTCGCCGGCGCGGATCGCGTCGAGGGCACGCTCTTCGGCAACGGCGAGCGCACCGGCAACCTCGACATCGTCACCGTGGCGCTGAACCTCTACATGCACGGCATCGACCCGCGCCTCGACTTCAGCGATCTGAACGCCATTCGCGAAGTCTATGAGCGTTGCACCGGCATGACGGTTCCAGCGCGCCAGCCTTACGCGGGCGAGCTGGTCTTCACTGCCTTCAGCGGCTCGCATCAGGACGCCATTAAGAAGGGCATTGCCGAGTGGGAAACGGGCGGACGCACTCACTGGGACGTGCCATATCTCACCATTGACCCGCGCGACCTCGGCCGCGAATACCGTGAGGTCATCCGCGTGAACAGCCAGTCCGGCAAGGGCGGTGTGGCCTACCTGCTGGAATCGGAGTTTGGCATCGAGCTGCCCAAGGACATGCAGCGCGAGTTCGGCCCCATCGCCAACGATCTCGTGGACGCGCTGGGCCGCGAGGTGAAGGGCGAGGAACTCAAGGCGATGTTTTGGAAGGAATACGTCGAGCGCACGACCCCTTGGTCGCTCATCCACTTCCACGCGGACGGCGTGGACGGCGTCTTCCGCTGTCGCGCGAGCGTGCGAAAGGACGGCGCGGAACTGAAGTTGAACGGCGAAGGCAACGGCCCCATCGCCGCCTTCGTGAACGCGCTGGCGAACGGCGGCGCGCCGAAGTTCGAGGTGACCAACTACCGCGAGCACGCCTTGAGCGCCGGTGAGGGCGCGAGCGCCATCAGCTACATCCAGATCAAGCTCGCCGACGGCAAGGTCCGCTGGGGCGCGGCGGTGGACACGAACATTGAACTGGCGTCCATCAAGGCCGTCCTCAGTGCGCTGAACCGCGCGTGAGTGACCGGAAAGTGTTCAGTTTTCAGTATCCAGACTGGAGCTAGTGGTGCGCATACTCATGCGCTCGAAACTGAACACTGATTACTGGACACTGTCCCACTGTGACCCCGCACCCCAACATCACTTCGCAAATCACTGCCGCCCTCGGCGACATCTTCGCGCGCAATCAACATGCGGAACAAGTCGTGGACGCGCGGCTCAAGTCGAACCGCAAATGGGGCGCGCGCGACCGCCGGCTGTTCGCGGAAAGCGTCTATGAAAACGTCCGCTGGTGGCGGCTGAACTGGC
>CAIPBN010000688.1 GCA_903863315.1 uncultured Verrucomicrobiota bacterium
AATCCCGCCACCCTCACCCCAACCCCTCTCCCAGAGGTAGAGGGGCAATATCGCGGCGGGCTGCAATTCTCCGGGTTGGTGGATCGCGCGCGTGAACTGCGGCAGAAGCAAACTCCGGCCGAGGACATTGCCTGGGAATTGTTGCGCGACCGGCGATTCGAGGGATTGAAGTTCCGGCGACAGCACCAGATTGGGAATTACATCGCCGACTTCTTCTGCGCCGAGCACAAGCTGGATGTTGAAGTGGACGGAGAGGTTCACAAGTCGCCGGGAGTGGCGGCGAAGGACTCACAGCGCGACGCTTACCTGCGTTCACTCGGCTACACCGTTCTCCGTTTCCAGAATCAGCTCGTCGTTGACCACCCCGAAGAGTTCTTCAGTCAAATTGCGGCGGCGGCCCAACTCCCCTCTACCTCTGGGAGAGGGGCTGGGGGTGAGGGTAAGACGACGAGTTCCAACGGAATCGGCGTCTTTTGGCAGACGCAGGGCAGCGGCAAGAGTTTCTCGATGGTGTTCTTCGCGCAGAAGGTGCTGCGCAAGGTGGCGGGCAACTGGACGTTCGTGGTCGTGACCGACCGCGTGGAGCTGGACGACCAGATTGCCAAGACGTTCAAGGCCACCGGCGCAGTGAGCGAAGCGGAGGGCGACCAGTGCCACGCCGCGAGCGGTGCGCATCTGCGGGAGTTGCTGCGCGGGAATCATCGCTACGTGTTCACGCTCATCCATAAATTCCAGACGCCGGAGCTGCTCTGCGACCGGCCCGACGTGATCGTGCTCACGGACGAGGCGCACCGCAGCCAATACGACACGCTGGCGTTGAACATGCGCGCGGCGTTGCCCAAGGCGCTGTTCCTTGCCTTCACCGGCACGCCGCTCATCGCTGGCGAGGAACGGACGAAGGACGTGTTCGGCGATTACGTTTCCATCTACGACTTCCAGCAATCGGTCGAGGACGGCGCGACCGTGCCGCTCTTCTACGAGAACCGCACGCCGGAGTTGCAACTCGTGAACCCGGACCTGAACGAGGACATCTACAACCTCATCGAGGCGGCTGAACTCGATCCCGAACAGGAAGCGAAGCTCGAACGGGAATTGAGCCGGCAATACCATATCCTCACGCGCGACGACCGGCTGGAGACGGTGGCGCAGGACATCGTGCGGCATTTCCTCGGGCGCGGCTTCGTGGGCAAGGCGATGGTGGTGTCCATCGACAAGGCCACCGCGCTCAAGATGCACGACAAGGTGCGGAAGTATTGGGCGGCGGAGCGGACGAAAGTGGAGAAGGAATTGGGGCGGTATGACCTCGCGGCGGACAGGAAGGTGGAATTGCTGGCGCGTCTGGAGGTGCTCAAGGGGACCGACATGGCGCTTATCGTGTCGCCGGGGCAGAACGAGATTCAGCAGATGCAGGCGCGCGGCCTCGACATTGTGCCGCACCGCAAGCGGATGAACGAGTCGGACCCCGGCCTCGACGAGAAATTCAAAGACTCGGACGACGCGCTGCGAATCGTGTTCCTGTGCGCCATGTGGCTGACCGGCTTCGACGCGCCAAGCTGTTCCACCGTGTATCTCGACAAGCCGATGCGGAATCACACGCTGATGCAGACCATTGCGCGGGCCAACCGCGTGTTTCCCGGCAAGCACAGCGGCATGATTGTGGACTACGCCAACGTCTTCGCCTCGCTGGAGAAGGCGCTGGCCATCTACGGCGCCGGCAAGGACGGCAAGAATCCGGTCAAGGACAAGCAGAAGCTCGTCGCGGACTTGCGCAAGGCGATTGATGCGGCGACGACCTTCTGCGCCACGCGCCAGGTGATTCTGCCGGCCATCGAGCAACTCACCGCCGGCAGCATGGAGCGGTTGCAGCGGGTGGCCGACGCCGTCAACGCGCTGATTTCACCCGACCCGCTGCGCCGCGAGTTCCTCGGCCACGAGCGACTGGTCAACACCCTCTACGGCGCGGTGAAGCCCGACCCGGCCGCGCTGGAGTTCGCCGGCCGCGTCGCCTGCCTCACCGCCATCGCTGACGCCATCCGCGCCAAGCTCAATCCGAACCCGGCGGACATCACGGAAGTCATGGGCGGCATCGCCAAGCTGCTCGACTCTTCGATTACGGGAGTGGACATGCCCGCGAAGCCCGCGCCGGTGATGGACCTGTCGAAGATTGATTTCGAGGCGCTGCGCAGCCGTTTCAAGGAATCCAAGCACAAG
>CAIPBN010000689.1 GCA_903863315.1 uncultured Verrucomicrobiota bacterium
CCCGGACATCACGGCGCACGCGCTTGTGGCTTGGTCGGCTTGGCTTCATGACTTGCCAATGCCACTTCAATCGGAAGTTCGTGAAGCGGTGCGAGAGGCTATTGGGTTCCTTCGCTCCTCTCGCAATCAGGCTGGCGGCTGGGAGCCGCTGTGGTTTGGCAATCAACATGCACATCGGGAGAGCAATTTCACATACGGCACTGCTCGCGTCGCGCGTGCGCTCGGATGGCTTGGTCCGCTTCACCAGGATGATTCCGTGCGTCTGTGGCAGGCGGGATACGGTGCGTTAATCCCGGCAGTGAATCCGGACGGTAGCTGGGGCGGAGCACCGGGTTGTCCCCCGTCGGTGGAAGAGACAGCCCTGGCGGTCGAGACGCTCGCGACCAGCGCGAGGCGACCTCAGGGCGAGTTCGCTACGACTCTGAAGTGGGGGACTCACTGGCTCCTCTGCCGCGTCGAGGACGGCACCTGGACGCAGCCCGCGCCCATCGGCTTCTACTTCGCCAAGCTGTGGTATTACGAGCGGCTGTATCCGATGGTCTTCACCGTCGCCGCGCTGGAAGCCGTCGCGCGCCTGGAGGCGGCGGAGAAGTAGCACAGGCGTCCCGCCTGTCCTACTTCAACTCTTCCACCACCTTGCGCGTGACGGCGTGAATGATGCCGCGTTCGCTGGCGTGGCTCTCCGTGAAGGTCACGAGGACAAACCTCCGGCCATCGGCCAACTCCACATACGCGCAGTCGTGGCGGGTCTGGCTGGTCCAGCCGGCCTTGGACCAGAGCTTCGCGCCTTCGGGCAGCGCGGAGCCGGTGAACTTGCTCTGGCTGTCGACGTCCTTCTCCTTGCTGAACGGGTCGCGCTTGAGCAACGCCATCATCTCGCCACTGCGCTTGGCGGAGACGCACTTGCCGGTGGCGATCTCCGTTATCAGCCGTGCAGTGTCGTCGGTCGAGAGGAAGTTGCGCTTCGGCTCGAAGGCCTTGATGGCTTGCGACTCGCGGCCATACGGGCCTTCGCACCACGGCTTCTTGTGCGCGATGACGTTTTGGTAGCCCAGCCCTGCGAAGTAGCGCGTCACGGCGTTGCGCTTCTCGAACCACGCCTGCAGCTCCGCCCCGGACAGCTCCGGCCCGCTGGTTGTCCCAGTGAGCAGGTCAATTACGTAGTGCGTCGCCTCGTTGTAGCTGTGGACGATCATGTCGCTCATCGCGCGGCGCAGCTCGGGCGTGTCCGTGAGCTTTGCGTCCTCCATCCAGCGATGCGCGGCGGCTAGGTAGAAGAGCTTGATGACACTGGCGGGATAAATCTGATCGCCGCCGCGATGGCTGCCGTGCGTGGGCTTTGCCGGGTCGCGCAAGTCCACGAGCGTGACGGCGATATGCTTTGGCTCAAGTTTCGGAAACTGCCTGCGTGTTTCGGCCACGGCGCTTTCCACGACCGACTGCAACCGAGGCGCGGGCGGGGCGAAGTCGGCGGGAACTTGGGCACGGGCGCGTGGCACGGACAGCATCAGTAGCAGGACAAGAGCGAAAAGTTGAGCGCAGAAGTCCGACTTCATACGACGAGTAAAGCGAACAGGACGGGGCAGGGCAACCTGATGCGCCCTGGGGGAGACCGTCTTCCGGCCGATGCGCGAACTTTCTTGTTTTGTCGGGTGTCCAGCCTTGACCGGTTCACGCGCCGTCTGTTGAACTCGCTCCAACGTTTCCTGAGTTCATGTCTATCGGTTTTCTTGCCGCCACCAGTGAAGTCAGCCTGTGGCCTTTGGCCGTGCTGGTGATTTCAGTCACCTTCGTGGTGCTCATGATATCCGTCGTGCGCGCCCATGCCTTCCTTGCGCTCATTCTTGCCGCCATTCTGGCAGGCGTGTTGGCGGAGCAGTTGCCCGGGGCGAAGCCACGGGTGCCCAAACCAGACTCGCCGGTGGTCGGGACAGACGGCAAGCCGCTACGCAACCACTGGGTGCAGGCGGTGGAGCTGACCAGCGTGGAGTTTGGACGCACCGCGGGCGGCATCGCGATTGTGATCGGCCTGGCTACGATCATCAGCATGTGCCTGATGGAGAGCGGGGCGGCGGACAAGGTGGTGCGCCGGTTTATCGCCTTCTTCGGGGAGAAGAACGCGGGGGTCGCGCTGTTGTTGAGCACCTACATCCTTTCGGTGCCCATTTTCTTCGACACGATGTTCATGCTCATGGTGCCGCTGGCGCGGGCGCTGCGGCTGCGGACAGGAAAGGATTACCTGCTCTACGTGATGGCGGTCTGCTGCGGAGGGGTGATCACGCACTCGATGACCGTGCCGCATCCCGGCCCGCTGGCAATGGTGGAAAACCTGAAGATTGACGTTGGCGTATCCATTCTGGCTGGCATCTTGGTGGGGTTGTTTCCGCTCCTGGTCGGCTGGTTCGTGTGCAAGTGGCTGAATGCCCGCATGGATGTGCCCATGCGTGAGACACCCGGCACCACGCTCGCCGAGCTGCGGTCCATCGTGGACAAGCCGGAGTCCGAGCTGCCGTCATTTTTCTGGGCCATCACGCCGGTCGTCCTGCCGATTTTCCTGATCAGCCTGTCGTCCTTCATGATCATCGGGAAGGACAACGACACGTTTGTCAAATTGCTGGGTGGACGGGAGTCGTTTGTAAGCACGTTTGCGGCGATCGAGTTCATCGGAAACAAAAACGTGGCGCTGCTCATTGGCACCTTGGTTTCCATGTTCGTCCTGGCCCGG
Source organism: uncultured Verrucomicrobiota bacterium (assembly GCA_903863315.1). Classification (GTDB taxonomy): domain Bacteria; phylum Verrucomicrobiota; class Verrucomicrobiia; order Limisphaerales; family SXTU01; genus SXTU01. Next base: position 2,726 of record CAIPBN010000689.1, read on the forward strand.
CAGAAGGGTTTCTCCGTGGCGAAGATTTGCGAGCTGATTGGGCCTCCGTTGGAAACATCCGGCACCATCATTCTCATTACGGCGGCCGGCGGGGCGTTTGGCCTGATGTTGCGCAACGCGGGGGTCGGCGAGGCCATCAAGGCCGCAGCGTCTGGGCACGCGCTCAACATGATCTGGCTGTCCTATCTGGTCGCGGTGGTCATCCGGGTGGCGCAAGGGTCGGCCACAGTCGCGATGCTCACGACTTCGGCGATGATGTATCCGATCATCAGCGGCGGCGGTGCGCTGCCGTATGACCCGATTTACATTTTCCTGGCCATCGGCTTTGGCGGCTTTGCCTTGTCCTGGATGAATGACAGTGGCTTCTGGGTGGTAAGCAAGCTCGGTGGGTTGACGGAAGGCGAGACACTCAAGACGTGGTCCGTGCTGCTGACGGTGAGCTCCGTGGTCGGCGTGCTGGCGACTTGGATTCTCTCCATGCTAATTCCGTTCCCGCTGGGCAAGCCGGGGCCGTAGTCGGCGGCGAGGAATGCAATTGGGGCTTCGTAATTAGCCGCCTTTCGACCAGCACCCCGCCCTCGGTTCGAACTAATCAGCAACGACTAATTACTCATGCGCCTCCCGCTACTGCTGTTCGCCTGCCTGCTCGTCGGCTGCCAATCGCCCACACGCCAGGCCACCGACCGGCCGCTCCACGACATACTCTTCGGCTCCTGCCTGAACAAAACGGTTCACCCGATGCTCGACCGCACGGCGACGCTGCCGATGGACCTCTTCGTGTTCCTCGGCGACAACATTTACGCCGACACGACGAACATGATGGTGATGCGGGCCAAGTATGACGCGCTGAAGGCCACGCCATTTTTCAAGACCGTGCGCCACAAGGCCCCGGTCCTCGCCACTTGGGACGACCACGATTACGGGATGAACGACGCCGGGGCCACTTATCCGATGAAGCGCGAATCCCAGACGGAGTTCTTCAACTGGCTCGACGAACCGGCAAACTCGCCGCGCCGCAAGCAGGAGGGCGTTTATCACGTGCAAACTTTCGGACAGTCCGGCCAGAGGGTGCAGGTCATTCTCCTCGACACGCGTTATTTCCGCAGTCCGCTGGCGCGCGGTGACCACGGTGCGGAGCCGAGCGGCGGCCCCTACGTGCCCAGCTCCGATCCGCAAGCGACCGTTCTCGGAGAGGCACAGTGGCGTTGGCTGGAGGAGCAGTTGCGCCAGCCGGCGGAAGTGCGGCTGGTCGTGTCGAGCATCCAGTTTGTCGCGGAGTTTGCGGGATGCGAGGCGTGGGCAAATTTTCCTCGTGAAAAGCAGCGATTCCTCGATCTCCTTCGCCGCACGCGCGCAAACGGTGTCGTCCTGTTGAGCGGAGACCGTCACTGGTGCGAGCTGTCCCGAATGGACGGACCGACCGGGTATCCGCTCTACGATCTGACCGCCAGCGCCATGACGCAGCGCCATCCGCGCGGCACGCCCACGCCGAACCGTTTCCGCCACCTTCCGCGCACGTTTCACGACGCCAATGTGGGCCGTCTGCGCATTGACTGGCGGCGTGCCGACCCGCGATTGACCCTGCAAATTCTCGATGTGAACGGGCAGGTGCAACTCGAACAAGTCATCACCCTAAGCGAGCTGCAACCGAAGTGAGCAGTAATCCGCGTTCGGTGTGGGCCACATGCGTCCGGCGACTGGTCACTGAAAACTGATTGCTGAATACGGGACACCGCTTCACTCGTCCGCCACACACTCATGCGCCTCCAACTCAGCCTCGCCCTCGCGCTCCTCACCACCATCACACACGCCGCGAACTGGCCGCAGTTCCGCGGGCCAGACGCCGCCGCCACGGGTATCGGCACGGGCAAGTCCCCGGTTCACTTTGGCCCAAGGACCAATGTGGTTTGGAGCGCCGAGGTCCCCCCCGGTCACTCGTCGCCGGTCATTTGGGGGAATCAGATTTTTCTGACCGGCGTGGATGCCGGCAAGCTGGTGACGCTGGCGCTGGACCGGGCGAGCGGCAAGGTGCAGTGGACCACGCCCGCGCCTACGGACAAGCTCGAAGCCACGCACCGCATCGGCAGCCCCGCCGCGCCCACGGCTTGCACGGATGGCGAACGCGTCGTGGCGTATTTCGGTTCCTATGGGCTGCTGGCGTATGATTTCGCGGGCAAGGAACTCTGGCGGCACCCGCTGCCGGCGCCCATTGTCGAGTTTGGTGCGAGCAGTTCACCTGTTCTCGTTGGTGATTTGGTGATCCAGGTCTGTGACGCTGACTTGGATTCCTTTGTGGTGGCCGTGGACAAGCGCACCGGCCGGCAGGTGTGGAAGACCCCTCGGCCGGAGCATCGGCGGGGCTTTTCGACGCCCTTCCTCTGGCGGCATGCGGGCGGCGTGGAATTGGTTGTAAATGGATCCATCAAAGCCTCCTCCTACGATCCGCAGACTGGGAAGCTCTTGTGGACTTGCCGCGGCATGGCACGGGTGGCCAATGCCTCGCCCACGGCGGGGGACGGGCTGTTGTTCATCGCCAGTTGGAACATTGGCGGGGACGCGGGGGACCGGCTCACGCTGCCGCCACACGAGGAGTTCTTGGCCCAGCATGACAAGAACAAGGATGGCAACCTGACCAAGGAGGAGTTTCCGTCCGGACCGTTCCGGGACCGTTACACGCAGTTTGACCTGAACAAGGACGGGCTGGTGACCAAGGCCGAGTATCTCGGGATGGCCGATCAGTTCGTGAAGGCGGAGAACGCGATTTTTGCCATCAAGCCCGGCGGGCGTGGCGACATCACCGACTCGCATGTGGTGTGGAAGCACAACCGCAGTCTGCCCTACGTGGCCTCGCCGCTCTATCATCAGGGGCGCGTCTATACCGTGCGTAGCGGCGGCATGGCGACGTGCTACGCCGCCAAGACCGGCGAGGTCATCTACCGTGACGAGCGCCTCGGCGCGCTGGGCGATTACTACGGGAGCCTCACAGCGGCGGACGGCAACGTGCTGGCCGTCTCGCAAAAGGGCACCATCACCGTCTTCGGCGGCAGCAGCGCGCCCGAGGTGCTGGCGCGCAATGAGCTGGGCGAAACGGTGATGTCCACGCCGGCCTTGGTGGATGGCCGCGTGTATGTGAGGACCGACAAGCGGCTGTTCTGCTTTGGCCGCTGAATCGGTTGCCCGGTGGTGCGGCAAATGCGCCCGTAGCCGCTGAGAGCGGGGCTTTTTTTCGTGCAATTGCGGCGGGCGGCGACTACTCCTCTTGCACCAGCGACTGGTGCGGCACCCTGGGTGTGCGCGCCGGTTGGGATGAACAACATGGCAGCTCCCAATTACCCTCCGGACAGCCCGGACGAGACGTCATCTGGACGTGCCGCAGCTCCCCGCGAGCCTAGCTTTTCGCCGCCCGTGCGTGAAAGGGTCTTCGAGAAAGTCCTGACGTGGACGCGCTGGCTGCTCACGGCGCTGACGGTGGTTTACTGTGTCGGCTTTCTGGTCATTCTTTACCTGCTGGAATATCAGGCGGAGGAGTTCACCTTCCTGAGCACCGCGATGTATCTGCCGCCATGGGGCTGGCTGGTGCCGCTGGTGCCGCTGGCCTTCTTCTCGCTGCTCATCTATGCCCGGCTGCTGATCTTCCAGGTCGCGTGCATTCCGGTGATGATCTTCGGCTTCATGGATCTCCGCTGGCACGGGTGGCCGCCGCCGAGCAAGGCCTCCTTCCGGATTGTCACCAACAACATCGGGCAGAGCCACAAGACCAGCTACAAGGCTTTCGCTGAACAGCAGCGGGCCGACCTCATCGCCTTGCAGGACGCCGGCATGCGCGGGCCGGAGATCGCGCGGGAGTATCCGGACCGCTATGTGGTGGGCAAGGACCAGTTCGTGCTCATCAGCAAGTTTCCGGTCAAGGCTGCGGGGGCGTTGCCGATGCCCGATCCGGAGGATCCGCGGCAAAAGGTGGCCGCTTGGTTTGAGGTTGAGGCGCATGGCGGCCAGAGCATCATTGTCTTTGTCGTTCACATGCCGACGCCGCGCGATCAGTTGAATGCCATGAAGGGGTTGGGGGCGGTTTCCGTGCTGCTGGGCAAGGAGGGCGGGCATGGCGCTGACATCCGCAAGCAGAACGAGTCTTTTTTCAAGACCCAGCAGGAGCTTGCCAGCCAGATGGTCAGCTACGCGCGCCAGGCCAAGGTGCCGTTCATTGTGTGCGGCGACTTCAACATCCCCACGCACGGGAAGATTTACCGGACCTACCGCGACAACTGGATTGAGGCTTTCAACGAGCGGGGCCAAGGGGTGGGGGCGACGTTCCCCGGTGATGCTCATCTGCCCGCATGGCTGAGGCTGGACAACATCTATTGCAGCAAGACGGGATTGCGTCCCATTCACGCCGAAGTGGAGGAGGAGCGGGTCAGCCAGCATCGTTGCATGGCGGCGACGTTCATAGTCGTCTGCTTGCCATCGACCGTGATGACCGTGGGCTCAGCGTAGACTTCCGGCTTACCGTCCTTGTCGGGGCGCGTGAACGTGGCCTTCACCTTTAGGTGCGTCGGCACGGCCTC
>CAIPBN010000690.1 GCA_903863315.1 uncultured Verrucomicrobiota bacterium
GAGTGGAACCGGCGACCGACCACTGTTCAAGTCGCTCAAGCGCGGAAGCATCAAGGCTGAGAGGCGGGGTTTTGCGAGGCATGCCTCCACGCTACCCCGACAAACCAGTGTGTAGCTATTTGTGGGACACTACACTAGCGATTATCGCTTTTCCACGGTTTGCAATTGGACGCGTCATTCCTGTCAACACCTGCGTCGCCAACCTCACGCAGATTGATGGCGCAGTTCAACAATGGGTGTTGGAACGCAAACTAAGTGCAACCAACACATACAGCTTCGCGGATCCAACGCTCATGCCTTATTTCAAAGGCTCGAAGTTACCCATCTGTCCAAGCGGTGGAAAATACCACCCCGCAGCCACGGTGGCTGGGGCTCCAAAGTGTTCCATTCACGGACGCCGAGACCACCCAATTGACGCAGAGCGTGCCCTGCAGAGGGATGCTGACCGGAGCAATACAGCATTGGCCATGGTGGTTGCGCTTTGTTCTTTGTTCACCTTGCTACTTGCAACGCAAGCATCCGAACGGACTCGATTGGCGTGTAGTCTGGCGGTTGGTCTGCTTTCCGTAGGTTTGGTGTTCCGGTGCTTGAACGAAACTGTTGGCGATTCGCAGCATAAATTTCCGGCCCCCGCGATGCTTCTCTACGCGGCAACTGGGACCTTTGCTTTCGTCCTGCTTCGTCACGAACGGACACCTTGGGTGCGAGTGCTAGCATTCGCCGGAACGGGATTGCTGGGAGCATTCAGCTTGCTGCTCTTGTTGATCGTAGGGCTGACTAGATTTTCCAAGATGGACTGAAGGCCGCCGAAAGATTTCGGGGGCTCTTGATTTGCTAAAACAGCGCTTGCCAAGCGGGTGGCCATTAGTATTCTGCCCGCCCTTTGACATGAAAACGGACATCCATCCGAAATACGAAGCCGCCGAGTTCCGCTGCGCCTGTGGCAACGTGATCGCCACCCGTTCCACCCGCAAGACCGTCCTGCTGGGCATCTGCAACGTCTGCCACCCGTTCTACACGGGCCAGCAGAAGTTCGTTGATACCGCCGGCCGCGTGGACAAATTCCAACAGCGCCTGGCCAAGACGCAGGCCGCTCAGGCCGCCGCCGCGGCCACCGGCAAGAAAAAGAAGTAGCTTTCCGAACCGCCATCGCCCGCCGGGTCCACGCCCGGCGGGCGATTGCTTTTTGCCGGCCACATCCCGCCCGCTGAGCCCGTGCCCTGCGGGCTAAGTTCAGCCAGGCCGCCGACCGGAAATCCGCGTTCCCATGAACCTGCGCCCGCACATCGAGAAGTTCAGCCGCCGCTTCGCCGAGGTGGAGGCGTCGTTGAGCGATCCGAAGGTCTTCGACAATCCGGCCCGCGCGCAGGATCTCTCCCGGGAATACGCCCGTCTGAAGGAGCTCGTTGCCACCGGGTCGGCCTACCTGAAAGTGGAGCGCGAGTTGACGGAGAATCAGGCCCTCATCAGCAGCGAACCGGCGGATTCCGAACTCGCCGCCATGGCGAAGGAGGAGCTGCCCCGGCTCGAAAGCGAGCTGAAGCGCCTCACGCTGGAAGTGCAGCGCGGCGTCGTGCCGCCCGAGCCCACCGACTCGCGCAACACGATTGTCGAAATCCGCGCCGGCGCGGGCGGGGCGGAATCCGCGCTCTTCGCCGCCGACCTCTACCGCATGTTCACCCGCTACGCCGAAACCAAGGGCTGGAAGGTGGAACCCATGGATTCCAGCCCGTCGGATCTCGGCGGCTTCAAGGAAGCCATCTTCGGCGTGAACGGCCAGGACGTTTACAAGAACCTCAAATACGAGAGCGGGGTCCATCGCGTGCAGCGCGTGCCGGCCACCGAGGCCCAAGGCCGCGTCCACACCAGCACCTGCACCGTGGCCGTGCTGCCCGAAGCCGAGGAAGTGGACGTGGAAATCCGCCCGGAGGATCTGGACATCCAGGTCTGCCGCGCCGGCGGCCACGGCGGCCAGGGCGTGAACACCACCGACTCCGCCGTCCGAATCTTCCACAAGCCCACCGGCACCGAGGTCCGCTGCCAGGACGAGCGCTCGCAGCTCAAGAACAAGGCCAAGGCGATGAAGGTGCTGCGCTCCCGCCTGCTGGAGCGCAAGATCGCCGATGAGAAGGCCAAGTATGACTTGCAGCGCAGCTCGCAGGTCGGCACGGGCGAGCGCAGCGAGAAGATCCGCACCTACAACTTCCCGCAAAACCGGGTGACCGACCACCGCATCGAGCTCACGCTCTACAACCTCTCGAATGTGATCGAGGGCGACATGGATGACCTCGTCGTGCCGCTCATGAACGACGACCTCGAAAAGAAACTCGCCGCGTTGCAGACGTGAACTCAAACCTTGGACGGAGAGTGATTAGTAATTAGTGCTTGGTCACCACCGCCCCTACTCATCACCAATTACTAATCACTTTCCCCATGTCCCCCCGCGCCCTCATCTTCGACTGTGACGGCACGCTGGCCGACACGATGCCCCTGCACTGGCACGCCTGGCGGGTCATTTCCGAGCGGCACGGCATCGACTTCACCGAGGAGCGGTTTTACGCGCTGGGCGGCGTGCCCTCCCGCGACATTCTCAAGATGCTCCGTGAGGAACAGGGCTTGAACTACGACCATCACGAGGTGTCCGTGGAGAAAGAGCATGCCTTCCTGCCCTTCATCCCCACGGTCCAAGGCATTCCCGAAGTGGTGGCCATCGCACGAGAGCATCACGGCAAGCTGCCCATGGCCGTGGCGAGCGGCGGCAAGAAGCGCGTCGTGGAACAAGTGCTGCACCACCTGGGGATTCACCACTGGTTCGGCGCCATCGTCACGAGCGAGGACGTGACGCGGCAGAAGCCGGAACCCGACATCTTCCTGGAGGCCGCGCGGCGGCTCGGCGTGGAGCCGCAGTTTTGCCGGGGCTACGAGGACACGGACCTGGGCATGACGTCCATCCGCTCGGCGGGCATGGAGGCGGTGGACGTGCGGACCTTCATCACTTTGGTCCGCTGAGCATCTGCCGGGCGCGTTCCACGCGCTGCTCCAAGGCCGCGCGGCGGGAGGGGAACATCTGCTGCATCCGCTGGTAGATGAGAATCGCGCCGGCCCAGTCCTGCTGCTCCTCGCGCAACCGGGCAAGTTGACGGCCGGCCTCCTGCACCTGTCGCAAATCCGGGGTTTCCTCGGGACGCAGTTGCTTCTGATAAAACACGTTGCCCCAGTTCTCCGCCGCCTCCTTGACGCGGCCCTGCTTCTCCCGCACGAC
>CAIPBN010000691.1 GCA_903863315.1 uncultured Verrucomicrobiota bacterium
GCCCGGCTCCCTCGACTGGCAGCTCACCCGCGTGCGCCTCGACAAGACCGGCGGCACCCGCGCGCCGGCCATCGAAGGCTACTGCTCGCGCCAGAGCGTAAAGGCCGGTGATACTCTCGACTTCATGGTCAGCACCAGCCCCGACGCGCGCTTCATCGTGGAGATTTTCCGGACCGGCTACTACGGCGGGTGCGGCGCGCGGTTGATGCAGACCGAAGGCCCGCTGCGCGGCACGAAACAGCCTGATCCACCCATCGGTGAGAACCGCCTGCGCGAATGCAAGTGGCAGCCATCGCTCTCGCTCAAGGTGCCCGCCACCTGGCCCAGCGGCGTTTATCTCGCCCGCCTCACCACCGTGCCAGACAGTGCGATGGAGCCTTACTGGCAGAGCTATTGCATCTTCATCGTCCGCGACGACCGCCCGGCCGACCTCCTTTTCCAGTGCAGCGACAACACCTGGCAGGCCTACAACAAGTGGCCCGACAACTACTCGCTCTACACCGATCCGCGCGGCGCGCATGCGGTCGGCACCGAGGTGAGCTTTGACCGGCCTTACGGCAAGTATGCGCAGATTTACGAGCACCCGCTCTCCATCGGTTCCGGCGAGTATTTGCTGTGGGAATTCCCGCTCGCCTACTGGCTGGAGCAGCACGGCTACGACGTGACGTATTGCGCCAACGCCGACTGCCTCGACGCCGCGCAAATCACCCGCTGCAAGACCTTCCTCAGCGTCGGCCACGACGAGTATTGGGACGTGCGGCAATACGACGCGGTGAAAAGCGCCATCGCCTCCGGCACGCACGCGCTCTGGCTCTGCGGCAACTCTGTCTTTGGCCGGACGCCTTTCCTGCCGTCCTCCAGCGGCCAGGCCAACCGCATCCTCAAGCGCACCGGCATCTACGCGGGACTCACAGACAAGGAAATCGAGGAGTCCATCAGCGTGTTCACGAAGGACTGGAAGCGCGACTCGCGTAATGAGGCGGACATCATGGGCGCGCGCAGCATCGTGCCCTTCAACGGCGGTGGCGACTGGGTCTGCACGAAGCCGGAGCACTGGATTTATGAAGGCACCGGCATGAAGAAGGGCGACTCCGTGCGCGGCCTCGTCGGCTGGGAACACCACGGCGCGCCGGCGAACATCCCCGGCCTCGAAGTCGTGGCCGAAGGCACCGTCTGGCGCGGCGGCACGACGCCTGCGCACTGGACCGCGACCCTCTTCCCCGGTCCGAAGAAGAACATCGTGTTCAACGCCGCGACCATCTGGTGGCCGCAAGGCCTTAGCACGCCGCCCGGCCACATCCTCCCGTGGAGCCACTGGAGCCGCCCACACGGTCCCGACGCCCGCGTGCAGCGCATCACGGAGAATCTACTGAAGCGCTGCGGAGCATGACACCCCGTAGGAGACGACGTTAGGAGTCTGCATTTGATCAGAGACTCCTCACGTCGTCTCCTACTGGAGTGAACCCCGGCTCGACTCCGCCGCTGCTTCCCGCGACACTCCCCGCATGGCAGTTCGCACCCCGCGCTCACTCATTCGCCCGCTGGTTCAGCGGTTGCACGCCTACGTTCCCGGCGAGCAGCCGAAGATCCCCGGCCTCATCAAGCTCAACACCAACGAGAATCCCTACCCGCCCTCGCCCAAAGTCCTCGCTGCAGTAAAGGCGGCGGTGGACGGACGGCTCCGGCTTTACCCAAACCCCACCGCCTCCGCGCTGCGCGAAAAACTCGCCAAGCTCCACGGCTGCGCGCCGGAGAACATCATCGTCGGCAACGGTTCGGATGAACTGCTCGCGCTGGCGACGCGGACGTTTGTGGAGCCAGGTTCCAAGTTGGCAACGGGTGGCTCGACGGTTCAGTTCTTCAGTCCCAGCTACTCGCTCTACCCCGTGCTCGCGGAAATCGCCGGTGCGCTGACCAACGCGGTCCCGCTCAATTCTGATTTCTCCCTGCCCGCGCTTTCCGCGCTGCCGAAACTGGGTTGGGACTTCAAAGCCGCGCTCTCGCTCATCACCACCCCGAACGCGCCAAGCGGACGCGGCTTCAGCACGGCGGAGCTGGACGCGCTCTGCGCGAAGTCCAAAGGCGTCGTGGTGCTCGACGAGGCCTACGTGGATTTTGCTCGTGATAACGCGATGGCGCTCGCGCTCAAGCATCCGCACGTGCTGATTTCGCGGACTTTCTCGAAAGCTTACTCGCTGTGCTTTCAGCGCGTCGGCTACTTCGTCGGCCACGCAGATCTCATCGCCGCGCTGGACAAGGTGCGCGACAGTTACAACGTCAACGGCCTCGGTCAGGTGGCCGCCCTCGCGACGCTCGCCGACCTGCCACACTACCGCCGCAACTTTCGCCGCATCATCACCACGCGCGAGCACGTCACACGCGAATTGACCGGTCTCGGCTGGGCGGTGCTGCCGAGCCAGACGAACTTCATCCTCGCCAGGCCGCCGCTCTTTCCCGCCGAGGAATGGCTCGCGAAGCTGCGTGCCAAGAAGCTGCTCGTCCGCTGGTTCAA
>CAIPBN010000692.1 GCA_903863315.1 uncultured Verrucomicrobiota bacterium
CGCCGTGCGCAATCGCAACGTGCTCATCAGCGACTGCCACATCTACCACTGCACGGGCATCGGCGTGTTCTACGACAACGTGAACCTCCATCAGTCGAACATCACCGGCAGCCACATCAGCTATTGCGCGGGCGGCGGCATCGTCGGGCGCAGCGGCAACGTGCGGAACGTCCACATCGCCAACTGCGACATCGAAAGCAACATGACCAAGGACGCGCCACCCACCGCGAACGTCCTCTTCGACTCCGCCGGCGGCTCCATCGGCGAAGTCGCCATCACCGGCTGCACCATCCAGCACAACAGCCCCGGCCCCGACTCGGCGAACATCCGCATCCTCGGGCAGGGCGACGACGCAGCTTTGGCTCGGCGCATTGGCTCGGCGAAGACGCAGGAGGGGCATGTCACCATCACTGGCAATGTCCTGAGCGACGTGCAGGTGAACGTCCACATCAAGGACTCCCGCAGCGTGACGCTCACGGGCAACACGTTCTGGATGGGCTACCAGCACGATTTGCTCGTGGAGGATTCAAGCAACGTGGTCGTCGGGTCGAACGCGTTCGACCGCAACCCACGCTACAACTACGGCACCAGCACGAATGTGAACGGCGGTCTGGTCTTCCGCGGCTCACGCGATTGCACGCTCACCGGCCTGCACGTTAACGGCGTCTGGCGTAAACCCGCCGCCGTGCTGTTGGAGAAGTGCGACCGCTTCCACCTCGCCAACGCGACGATTCTCGACTCCGACGGCGTTGGTCTGCTGCTGCGGGACACGACAAACACGCGCGTGGCCGGCTGTGTGATTCGCGACGACCGTGCGGAGCGGAAGGCCACTCGTTCGCTGCAAGTCACCGGCGGCAAGGGCAATTGGGTGCTGCAAAACCTGCTGGCGAACGGCCAAGAGGTCACATCGGGCGCGGCGAAGCTGGAGGGAAACTTCGACGGGAAGTGAGCCCGTGCCGGCGGCTTGCAGCCGCCGTCTGTGGGCAACGAAAGCACGAACCCGCACGGCGATCCCCAAGCGCAACACGGCGGCTGGAAGCCGCCGGCACGGTCACTTCGCCTTTTTCTTCGCTTTGGCCTTGTCAGCCTTTGCTCCCGGTTGGTCGAGGTTCGCTGGTCGCGCGTCTTTGAACTGGTCGAGCGCGCCTTGCAACAGCTTGGCGGCGGCGGCCGCTTCGCTGGTGAGGGCGGCGATTTGGAGCGGCTGCTTCTCCTCGATGTCGTTGCTCAGGTCGAAAAAGTTGCCATTGCGGTAGAGCTTGAAGCGATGATTGAAGGCGAGTTCACGCACGGTCATGTCCGCGCCCTGACGCGGGGAATACCACGAGTAAACCCACTCGCGCGGCTGGCCCTTCTCGCCGCGCGCCTGCGGGAGGAAGCTGCGGCCATCGAGCTTGAGATTGCCCGGCGCTTTCACTTCGGCGGCGTCGAGCAGCGTCGGCAGGAAGTCCGTGCTGTCGGCGAGGTCGGCGTGGACTTTTCCAGCGGCGATTTTGCCCGGCCAGTTCGCGATGAGCGGGACGTGCATGCCGAACTCGGTCGTCGTGCCCTTACCGCCGATGACCACCTTGTCACCCATCATTGAGCGCGTGCCGCGGCCGGTGCCGTTGTCGCCGACGAAGAGGAGCAGCGTGTTGTCGCGTAGCTTCAGTTCATCGAGCCGAGCGACGAGCTTGCCGATGAGTTTGTCCATGTATTCCACCATGTCGCCGAAGTGCTTGGGGTCGCGGTTCACCTGCTCGCCCTGCGCCTTCGGGTTCCAATCCTTGCTGTCGGGCGTGGGCTGGTAGGGGTCGTGCGTGAGCATCATCGGGTAGTAGAGGAAGAACGGCTTGTCCTTGTGTCGTGTGACGAAGTCCATCGCGTAGTCGTTGACGAGGTCGGGGCCGTATTCGCCGTTCGTGTAGTCCTTCTCGACGCCGTTGATTTCCAAGCCGGCGTTCGCGTAGCGCGGCGGGCGGCGCGTGTGTTGCCAGAGGCAATGCTCGTCGAAGCCGAACTTCTTCGGCAGGTCCACGTCGCGGCCGAGCTGCCACTTGCCGGCGATGCACGTCACGTAGCCAGCGGTCTTGAGCAGGTTGCCGAAGGTGGTGAGCTTCGGGTCCATGTTTCCGAAGTTGATGTAGTTCCGGACATTGTATTGCCCGGTCATGAGCTGCACGCGCGTGGGTGTGCAGAGCGGTTGCACGAAGCAGTGCGTGAAGCGCGCGCCCGTGGCGGCCAGCTTGTCTAGCACGGGCGTCTTGTAGCTCGTGCCGCCGTTCGCGCCGATGGTCTCGTAGCCGAGGTCGTCGGCCATGATGAGGATGAGGTTGGGTTTCGCGGCGGCGGTGCTGCCGGCCGCCAGGAGCCCGGCCAGCCACAACAGAAAGGCGAGGCGCGCAGTGGATTTCATGCCGACAGGTAAGCATGAACCGGCCGCGCAGGGAAAGCTGAACCGGCCGTTGCTTCATCTGTCCGGACACGGTTAATTGGTTGAATCAGCGGTCAGACTTTGCCACCGTCCGGCCTGTAGCCGTGAATCTGCCCGTCACCAGCGCGCCCCCACCGGCGGCCCTTACCGAGGGCCAGCGCGCC
>CAIPBN010000693.1 GCA_903863315.1 uncultured Verrucomicrobiota bacterium
CCGTCAATCTGCTTCAGGTTCGCGATGCACGCGTTCTTCTGCGCCGTCGCCCGCGCCTTCACGAAGTTCGGAATCGCGATGGCGGCCAGCAACCCGATGATGGCGACCACGATCATGATTTCCACGAGCGTGAAGCCCGCTTTGCGGTTGGTTTGTGTTTTCATTTTGTTTCTGCGTTTATGCCGCTAATGCGGCGTTATTTTTATTTACTGCGCGGCCACTCCAGACGAGAAGCGACCGTAGTCCAGTTGTATCATAAATCCCCGCGTTGCCTAGCAAAGATTTTGAGAATTTGCCGCATTGGAACCTAAATTGGCGGCAAACGGGCAGGGGCACTTGGATGTAAAGCCTGAGACGCTAGCGCTTGATCCACTTGTAGGCGGCCAGCGCATTGCGGGCGAAGAACTTCTCCAACGCCTCCCGGCCGCGTGCGCTGAAATAGTCATGCACGATGCCTTGAACCGTGGCGAGCTTGGCGAACCGCTCGCTGACCGGCCAGTTGCTGCCGTATAAGAGCCGATCCGGCCCGAACGCATTCCACGCCACGTCGAGCCAAGGGCGATAGAACTCCACCTCACGGGGAGCCGTGCCGTCGTTCTTGCCGGTCCCTTCCACCAGCGCGGAAACCTTCAGAAAAACCTGCGGAAACTTGGCCGCCGCCTCCAGGTCCGCACGCCAGGTGGGCGAGACGTTCTTGCCATCAATCCGCGTGTTGGCCAGATGATTGATGACGATGCGCAAGGTGGGCAGCTCCCGGGCGAGCCGCGCCACCTCTGGCAGCAGTGTTGGCCCGCCGTTCACGTCCAGCTCAAGGTCCAAGTCCGCCAGCCGCCGGATGTCGGCAACAAACGCTGGGTTTGCCATGCCCGTGCGCACCGCGCCCTCGTTCACGCGGATGCCCCGGTAGAGCCGATTGGCAGCAAACCGCTTCAGGTGTCCGGCGAAGGCTTCCTCACCGGGCTTGAGGTTGCCCACAAAGCCAACGATAAACGGATTCTTGGCCGCGAGATTCAGAATCCACTGGTTGTCCTCCACCAACGGGCTGGCCTCCACCACCACGGTGCCGGTCACCGGCTGGGGCACGGGCTGCGCCAGATAATCGGCCGGCAAGGTGGTGCGGTGCAGTTGCTTGTCTCCCTTGCCCGGCCACGGAACCCCGCCGGTGCGCATGGGATCATAGAAGTGCGTGTGCGTGTCGATGATGGTCAGGGGCGCGGGCGCGGCCATCAGGCTGGGGGCGGTGGCCAAGGCGGCGGCTGTGGCACGGCAAAAATCGCGGCGGTTGCTGGGCATGGTGCGAGGGTGGGTGATTATTCTGGGGAATGGCCGTTGCCAAGCCACTGGTCCCGCCGGTGCTTGGCCGTCTCGAAAAACTCATCCACCGCCGCCGTGTCACCCCGTTCGAGCGCGAGCTGGAATTCCTGCAAATCCTCAATGAACACGCCCAGCGCCCGGGCGAGATGCTTGCGGTTGCCCAACGCGATGTCCCGCCACATCTCCGGGGAGCCGCTGGCGATGCGGGTGGTGTCCCGAAAACCAGTGGCACACAAGGCCGGTTGCTCCGCCGGATGCGCCGGGCTGAGCACATAATTCGCCAGCTCGGCGGCCACCACGTGCGGAAGGTGGCTGGAACGAGCCACCAGACTGTCATGCTGATCGGGGGTGAGCCGCAAGCTGCGCCCGCCTAATGCGGTCCAAAAGGCCTCGACCTGCTGCACGGCGGCTGCCGGACTTTTTGAGCTGGGGGTGACGACGCAGACCGCGCCCTCAAACAGGTTGGCCCGGGCGGCCGCCGGACCGGTCTTCTCCGCCCCGGCCATGGGATGGCTCCCGACGAAGCACGCACCGGCGCGGCTGAACAACGGCTCCAGCTCCGCCACCACGGAACCCTTCACGCTGCCCACATCCGTGACGAGCGCGCCAGCCTTGAGCACCGGCAGGCACTGCTCCGCCATGGCCCGCATCTGGGCGATGGGCGTGCAGAAAATGATCAGGTCCGCGTCCTGCACCACCACCCGCAGATCGGTGGCAGCACGGTCCACCACCCCCAGCCGACCGCACTCGGCCACGCTCGCTTCCCGACGCACGAAGCCCAGGCAGGCATCCGCGAGCCGACGCTGCCGCAAGGCCAGCCCGATGGAGCCGCCCAGCAAGCCGACGCCGATGAGAGCGACCTTGTGGAAATGCACGGCCGAATGATGCGGCGGAACCGGGGAAGATCAAAGGCGAAATTCCCGGATCTGACCCGATCCGGCGCGTTGACAACCGCCACGCCACCGCCGACAAATCCGCCCATGACAAAGGTCGCCATCGTCGGTGCGTCCGGATACTCCGGCGAAGAGCTGGTCCGGTTGCTTCTGTCCCATCCGCACGCGGAATTGACCGCCGTCACTTCGCGCCAGCAGGCGGGGCAGACGGTGGCACAGGTTTTTCCCAAGTTTGCCAGCCACCCGCGCGCCCGCACTCTGCGCTTTGTCGATCCCAATGCCGAACTGCTGGCCCGTGCCGCTGAAGTGGTCTTCCTCGCCCTGCCGCACGGCGTCGCCGCCGAGTTTGCCGTGCCCCTGTTGAAACTGGGCAGCCGCGTCATCGACCTCAGCGCCGACTTCCGGCTCAAGAGCGCGGCCATCTACAAGGAATTCTACGCGCACGACCATCCCGCGCCGGACCTGCTCGCGCAATCCGTCTATGGCCTGCCGGAAGTCCACCGGGCGGCCATCCGCAGGGCGTCGCTGATTGCCTCGCCCGGCTGCTACCCCACCAGCATCCTGCTGCCCACCCTGCCGTTGCTGCGCGCGGGCCTCATCAAGCCCCAGGGCATCATCGCCGACTCCCTGAGCGGCGTGAGCGGTGCGGGCCGCAAGGCCGAGCTCGATTACCTTTTCGTCGAGTGCAACGAGAGTGTCCGCCCCTACGGCGTGCCCAAGCACCGCCACTTGTCCGAAATCGAGGAACAGCTCGCCCTGGCTGCCGGCACGGAAGTCACCATCCAGTTCACACCACACCTGATCCCGGTCAACCGCGGCATTCTCACCACGTTGTATCTCGCTCCCACGCAACACTTCAGCACGGCCGAGGAAGCCACCGCCCTCGGCGCGCGCATCAGCGCGTGCTACCAGGCGGCGTATGCAAACGAACCGTTTGTCCGCGTGCTTGAAGGCAAGGCGCTGCCGGACACTAAGAATGTCGTCGGGACGAACGTGATCGAGCTCGCCTGGCGGCTCGACCCGCGCACCGGCCGTCTGCTGGTGATGAGTGCCCAGGACAACATCGTGAAGGGCGCCAGCGGCCAGGCCGTGCAGAGTTTCAACATCCTCTGCGGTTATCCCGAAACCGCCGGCTTGCTGTAGGCTCAATTCCACTCCGCCGACCGGAACATCGCCAACGCTCTGCGGCTGAGATCAGCTTACCAAGCCCTTCACCAGCTCCCCATGCACGTCCGTCAGGCGGTAGCGGCGGCCTTGGAACTTGTAGGTTAGCCGCTCGTGGTCAATGCCGAGCTGGTGCAGCAAGGTCGTCTGCAAGTCGTGCACGCTCACGCCGTCGCGGGCGATGTTGTAGCCGAACTCGCAAGTCTCGCCGTAGGTCGTGCCCGCCTTCACGCCGCCGCCGGCCAGCCACACGCTGAAGCAGCGCGGGTGATGGTCGCGACCGAAGTTCGTTGAGATTTTGCCTTGGCAGTAATTCGTGCGGCCAAATTCGCCGCCCCAGACCACGAGCGTGTCGTCGAGGAGCCCGCGCGCCTTGAGGTCGCGCACGAGGGCAGCGGCGGGCTGGTCGGTCTCCTTGCAGAGCCGAGGCAACGCACCGGGCAGACCACCGTGGTGGTCCCAGTCTTGGTGATAAAGCTGGATGAAGCGCACGCCGCGCTCCGCGAGCCGCCGCGCGAGCAAGCAGTTCGCGGCGAACGAACCGGGGGTCTTCACATCCGGGCCGTAGTTGTCGAGGATATGCTGCGGTTCCTTCGAGAGGTCGGTCGCATCGGGAATGCTGAACTGCATCCGGAACGCCATCTCGTAGTTATCAATGCGGCCCTGAATCTCCGCGTCCGGCGTGCCGGCGAACTGATGCTCGTGCAACTCCCGCAGCCGGTCGAGCAGCAGCCGGCGGCTCTCCTCGCTCACGCCGGCAGGGTTGTTCAAATAGAGCACCGCGTCCTTCGCCGCGCGCAGCAGCACGCCTTGATGCTTCGTCGGGAGAAAGCCGCTGCCCCACAAGTGCGAGCCGAGCGGCTGCCCGCCCTTGCCCTTCGTGATGAGCACGACGAACGACGGCAGGTTCGCGTTCTCCTGCCCCAGCCCGTAGCTCAACCACGCGCCGAAGCTGGGCCGCCCGGCGATTTGGGTTCCGGTCTGGAGGAAGGTCACGCCGGGGCCGTGGTTGATGGCCTCGGTGAACATCGAGCGCACCACGCACAAGTCGTCCGCGATGCCCGCCGTGTGCGGCAGCAACTCGCTGAACATCGTGCCGCTGCGCCCATGCGCCGTGAACTTGAACGGCGACCCGACGAGCGGGATGGACGACTGGTTGCCCGACATGCCCGTGAGCCGCTGCCCGCCGCGCACGGAATCCGGAAGCTGCTCGCCGTTGCGTTGGTTCAGCAGCGGCTTGTGGTCGTAGAGGTCGAGCTGCG
>CAIPBN010000694.1 GCA_903863315.1 uncultured Verrucomicrobiota bacterium
AGCAGCGGATGATGGAAGCGACGACGGCGACCGAGGAAGGGCTGGCAGCTCAAGGCAACAATAGTTGCGTCAACCGCCTCGACAAACCGCCAAGCGACCTCCTCGTTGGCCATGTTGAAATACCAAGAGAACTGCAGGCCAATATCCGCCTTGAAGTCTGGCTTGCGGTCAACGCGCCAGTTCATCACCGGACACGCAGTTCCACCGCCAATTGCTCGCACATCTCGCGCATCTCGCGCGCTGAGTAGGGAACCGAGGGTTGATTCGCCGCCTTCAGCAACTCGGCCTCCAGTTCGGGGCTGTCCACTTCAAGGTCCAGCCCGCCGGGCGGGTGAGGAATCCGAGTGTTGGCGTTGAGCATTTGCACGAGGTCAATGCGCTCGGCAAGCGGGAGGGCGTCAATCGCCGCCTTGATTTCAAGCACGGTGCTCATGGTGGAACTGTGGTGGAATCTGCTGTCCCCGGCAAGACCTGGCGCGCAGGCGGCACCGGCGGCGGCACCGAGGGCATGGGGCGGAACGGATGCTTCATCAAGCCCCAAAACGTGTGCTGCACCGGCTCCGCGATGCCGAAGTTGCCCGGCTTGCGGTCGCGCGGGAGGTAGTGCGTGCCGAAGAGGATGTCCCACAGTGGGAGAAAGCTGGCGAAGTTCTTGTCCATCGCAGCCGGGTCTTTGGAGTGGTGCCAACGATGATAGACCGGCGACGTCATGACGTGCCGCAGCGGGCCCCAGTCCCAGTCCACGTCCGCATGGCCGAGCAGCGCGAAGACGCCCAGTGCCGGGCCCGCCCCCGCCGCCGCACCCGGCCCGAAGCCCAGCAGCAGAAACGGGAAGAACAGCAGCGCGTTGGCAAAGATGTCGTTCACCGGATGCCCGCGCACGCTGGCCAGCCAGTCCAGCCGCTCCGAGCTGTGATGCACGGCGTGGAACCGCCACAGCTTGCCGCCGTGAAAGGCGCGGTGAATCCAGTAGAGCAGGAAGTCACCGAGCAGAAAGGCCAGCAGGAATTGTCCCCAGCCCGGCAGCCGCGCAATCGGACCGAAGCCCTGGTATTGCCCAGCCTTCAGCGCCTCCCACGAGATGACGCCCAGCGGCACGAGGAAGAGCACGGCGACGACGCTGATGAGAACGAGGTTGATGGGCTTGGTCACCAGCGCATCGAACGCATAGAGCAGCGCGTCGGTGAGCATCTGTGGCCGTCGCCAGGGCTGCCCGCGCTTGTTGCCGCAGAGGTGCTCGACGAGCCAGAACAGGCCGACGAGAAACGCCAAGGAGAAGAGGAGTTGACTCATGGGCGAGCCGGGGCAAGTCGGCTGTGGGGATTGCAAGTCACCGGCACGGCATCACGCCAGTGTCGGCGGCGCGAAGCCCTCGCGATACGTGCGCGAGAGGATTTCCTTGTTCGCCTGGTCGTGGTTGGTGAAGCGGAAGTTCACGGCGTCCCAGCGGAGCTCTTGGCCGGGGAAGCGCGTGGCTTTCGCGGCGAGCAGCGCGGGCTCGGTGATGCGCCAGCCGATGGTCAGTGGCGTCCACAGCGGCTTCTTCGCGCCGAGGCAGTTGTCTGCCCAGTCCTTCCAGTGGTGGCGCGGCTCGACGGTCGGCAGCGGCTCGTTGGCGACGACCTGGCCCTTGCGGAAGACGGTGATTTTGCCGTCGGCTTGGAGCAGCAACGTGCCTTCGGTGCAGACGACCATGGTGTGGTTCGCGCCGACTTTGAGCGGCGGGAGGCCGAGCGCGGCGAAGGAGGGG
>CAIPBN010000695.1 GCA_903863315.1 uncultured Verrucomicrobiota bacterium
ACAGGCCGAACCACGGGTTCGTAGCGCGGTCCAGCGCCGAGACGAATTCCGCCGGCCAGACCGAGGCGTCCCGCGTCTCGGCGATTAGCTGGATTTGCAGCGGAGCCTCCGGCGAAACCTCAAAGCGCAGTCCGACCGGCGGCGACGCGGCGAAACCGAAGGAAGCCAGGAGCACCGTCGCAAGCCAGCCGAGCCGCGTGGCGGCGACGACCTTCACGGCAGCGGCGCGATCTCCAGCGCGAGGGCGTTGCCTTGCTCGCGCAGGACCACGACCTCGCTGTTGCTGAGCTTGTCCACATGCACCGCGCCAAACAGGCTGTCCACGATCTCGATGCCTTCCGGACCTTTGGGCTGCTTCACGTCGCGGCGCACGGCCTTCGCGTTGGTCTTGGCCTCGTCGCGGACCTTGATGTGCGACATGTCCACGCGCGCGCCCCAGTATTTGCTGGGACCGAACAGGTTCTGGTGGAAGCGCTGCGTGTGCGTCACGAGCCATTGTTTGCCGTCCTTCTCGTAGGTGAACATGTCGAGCGGGCGGTTGCCGGAGCCGAGTTCCACCACGCTGGTGCCCTTGACCTGCGCGTTGGGCTTGAGGTCATCCAGTTCGAACTTCGCGATGGGCGTGCAGGCGAACGAGCCGACGACGTAGTGCTTCCCGTTCTCCTCCATCGGCACAAAGCTTGTGATGGGGGCCTTGGTCTCCCACTTACCGTGGGCGACGTGATAGGTCTCGGCGCTCACTGGCATCGCACTGCCGCCATGCGCGAGCGGGAGCGACAACGTGAAAATCTTGCTGGAGAACTCCTCGTTCGACGAACCGGCGGCGAGCACGCGGTCACCGGCGAAGGCGACATCGGAGACGTTGCCCACCCTGGCGGTGTCGGAGATGGGCAGGGAGACGCGCGCGTGCCGCGTCTTCTCGAAGCTCAACGGGCTGGCCTGACCATCGGCGGTCACGACGACGATGAGCGAGGCATTGTCGGGCTTCCGGGTGACGGAGAGATAGATTTTGCCGCTGGCCTGGTTCACGGCCATGTCGATGATCTGGATGCCAGCCTCAGGCGCGCCGAGCCGGGCGGCGAGGAGCGCACCGACGTTGTCCACGCGTTGCTTGAGCTTCTGCACCGGGCCGGTGTCGCCGGTTTCAATCGCCACGATGGCCGCGTGCCGCGGTTCGGCGACGAGCAGCAGCCCTCCGGGTCCAAAGGACATCGCGCCGACGGAGCGGAGCTTGGGATCACCGGTGGCGGCATCCTTGAGATGGCTGGCGGCGGTGAGGCTGGTGGTCAGCGCGGCGGCCATGGCCACGCTAAGAAGCAAGGAGGGGATTGAGCGCATAGGTGAGTTAGGCGAAGGGGAGCATCCGGGCATTCACGGGGAAGGCACGCCTCGAATCCCAGCAGAGGCCTCCAAGCATCCATCGCAGCATACGCAAAGCTCTACGGCCTTTGCACGAAGGCCGCGCGCAGCAAACGAGTTAACCCGGCGGGCGGGAGAGCCGCCGCGCGGCACTACTTCTTTGGCTCTTCCTTCTTCACCGGCGGCTTGGCACCGCCCTTGGGATCGAGGTTCGCCATCAGATCCTCCTGCGTGACGGTGGACTCGACGCCGCTGGCGGGCACTTCGGCCTTGGCGATCCAGAGGATGGCGTTGAGCACGAGCTTGCGCTGGTCGTTGTTGCCCCAGCCGAGATGGTTGTGGCCACCGGTGAAGCCGAAGCCGCGTCCGCCGCCCGCGCGGGTGGCCACCCACATGACATGCTGCGGCTCGCCCTTCTTGACTGCCTCGCGCACGGCAGGATTGCCGCTGTGCGGGCCGTCACCGCGCGTCATGGTGCTGGCGGGCGGGAGGGCGCTGAGGATGGGGGTCACGTCCTTCATGCCGTCGCGGAAGCGCATGTGGAAATACCATTCGTCGTTCGTCTTGAAGGGCTTCACGCCGCTGGTGACCGGGTGCTTGGGCAGTGACTTGAAGTCGCCGTCCCAGTGCGGGTTCACCGACCAGTGCGTCTCGAAACAGCCGCCAATCCACTCGCGGAACTCGGCGTTGCCCTTCTGCGTGGTCGGCTCGACGGCGTAGTGAATCGCGCCCAGGCCGACACCCTTCTGCATGAGCGCGCCGATCTTCTGGAGCTTGTCGCCTTGCAGGAAGGGATGGCCGCCACCGCCATCACTATAAACAATCACCGCCGCCGCGCCCTCGAACACCTTCTCATCGCTGACCCAGCCATTGGTGTGGACCTCGGTGACGATGCCTTTGACGCCGGCGAGGGACTTGGCCAGCAGGAGGCAGCCCGCGCGGTGCTCATGCGAGAGCGGTCCGTGGCTGGGCCGGCCGGCGATGAAGATGATCTTGGTGTCGGCGGCGTGAACAGCGCACGCGGCGAGGAGGGACAGGGAGAGGAGCAGTTTTTTCATTTCGATTGCGGGTTCAGACTGAATGGCCGCGCCGGGGCTTCAAGGTGAAACCGCTCGCGGACGTGGTCCGGCTTCACGGGTGGGACGGCGGGCCAGGGGATGACTCCGGCTCGGCTTCAGGTGGCGTCCGGCGGAGGACAGCGGCGACGGCCGTGGCGAGGATCATGCCCATGATCAGGGTGCGGATGGGTTCGAGCAGCAATTGGAAGATGAGGGTTTGCGAGACGTTGGCGATGGCTTCGTGGCGGCCCAGTTCCTGTTCCTTCGCCCCCGCCGCGATCAGCCCGGCCTTTTGCCACTCCCAGGCGCGTTGCAGCCAGCCGGGATTGAGCACCCGACTGTAGAAGGTTAGGAAGAAGCCGCTGAGAAATGCGGCGATAGCACCGACCATCATCCCGGTTTGGAAGCCCTCGCCGAACTCAAGGCGGCCGCCCTGCTGCTGGTCGCGGCGGTGGCGCACGGCCAGCCAGATCGTGATGGCAAAGACCGCCGCCACGAATTTCTTGCCCTGTTGCGCGTGCTCGAAGTGATCCGTGTGCCAGCCCAACTGCCAGGCCAGCAGCGTCCAGCCGATCACGCCCAGCACGGCCAGGAGGGCAAACTTGAATTCTGCTCGAAACCGCATCTCGGCGCGGAGTCTAGCGCGGAGCCCCGGCCCGGGGGAAGGCAGCATTCGGTTGCCGCAGATGGTGACCTCTGAACCAAGGGTCAAGCCCCCCAGTTATTTTGGCGCAGCGATGAAGCTGGAGACGGGTTTGCCATCCTCCCAGTTCCACACGCGGACCTCGCCGTTGTGCGCGCCACTGGCCAGCCACTTGCCAGGCGCATGCGCGGCGAGCGCGTAAACGCGGTCCGCGTGGCCGGTGAGGGAGCGGACGAGGGAACGGTCCTCGAGCTTGTGCTGGCGCACCGTTTTGTCCGCGCCACCGCTGAACACTTGGTTGCCGGCCAGCAGGACGCGGAACAAGTCGCCTTCCGCGCCGGCGATTTCACCGGTCTTCTTCCCGCCCTTGGCCGCCCAGAAATGCACCTTCCGGTCCCGGCCGGCGGAGTAAATGGTCTGCCCGTCCTCGGTGACGGCCACGCTGAACACCGGGGCGTCATGCCCCATGTAGCTGGCCTCCAGCTCGCCGGTCTCCGCATTGAAAAGGCGCGCGGTGCGGTCCCGGCTGCCGCTGGCCAGATGCTTGCCATCCGGACTGAAGGCCAGGCTCAACACCCAGTCGGCATGTTGCTGGATCAGGCGTTGTTCCTTGCCCTCCGGCAACGCGAAGATGCGGATGGCATTGTCCGCGCCACCGGTGGCCAACCTGGTGCCTGCGGCGTCAAAGGCCAGCGCCATCACGGTGTCGATGGTGGTGCCCAGCACCTGGGCCACCTCGCCCTTGGCCACATCCACGAGGGCAACTTCACCCGACTGGCCGGGCGAACCGCCGGCGACCGCCAGCCATTGCCCCTGCGGGTGCCACGCGAGGGCCAGTATCCGCTGCGGCAGGCCTTTGATCCGGCGGTTCAGCTTGCCGGTGGCGGGATCCCAGAGCGTGATTTCATGATAGCCGCTCGCGGCGAGTTGCTTGCCGTCCGGGCTGAAGGCCAGCGCCGCCACGGGGACCGGCTGCGGATAGCTGGCCGGCGGATTGGGGTATGGCACGCGGGGAATGAGCGCGGCTAGATGGGCCTTGGCGTCAGGGCCATCGAACTTGGCACCCTGCTGAATCCATTTTTCGACCAGCGCGATTTGCGCCTTGGGCAGCGGGTCGTCCTTCTGCGGCATGCGGTCGTCGGCATCCTGGGTGACCAGCAGGCGGAAGAGCTCGCTCTTGGCGGGCTGGCCGGGGATGACGGCCGCCGCCTTGCTGGCTCCGGGCTTGAGCAGCATCTCAAAATTGTGGAGCTGGTAGTTGCCCTTGGCCTTTTCCGGCCCGTGGCAGGTGACGCACTTCTTGGCCAGAATGGGTGCGATGTCCTTGGTGAAACTCACGCTGGCGCTGGCGGCGGACAACGCTCCCGCCAGCGGACCCGCCGCCAGTCCGGCCAGGAGCAGCCAGCTCCGGGGGAAACCAAGTGAACGTGCGCGTGGCGTCATGCGGGAACCGACTCTGCCGCGCCGGGAGGCATTCGACCAGCCCCACCATCAACTTTGAACTTTCGCCCCGGCCTCGACTTTGCCTAGTGTCCTTCCGCAATCCGTCCGTTGGTGGCCTCATGGGTCCGGCCGGGACGTGGTTGCCTGAGCAATGACCGACGGCAAACAGGCGCGAATCTTGGCGGTTGATGACTCCGGTGCCTTGCACGGGATGCTGCGCACCGCCGTCGCGCTCCATCTCCCCGGCCGTCCGCTGGCGCTCACGCCGGCCAATCTGGGCGAGGCGCTGGCCGTCACCCGCCAGGAACGGGCCACGGATCGGCCCTACTCGGTGGCCTTCCTGGCCCTCTCGCCGGTCAATGCCGTGTCCGTCTTGGAAGTCGGCACCCAAATGTCGCTGGAGGATGACGACCTCCAGCTTGTCTTCTGCCCCACCGCCGGCCACGCGGTGGCGGAAGGCCTGCGCACCCGCTTCGGCACCTCCGACCGGGTGCTGTTGCTGCCCCAGCCCGTGGAGCCGGCGGCGGCGCTGGCGTTGCTGCGTGCCCTAGTTGCCAAGGCCGACTTGCAACGAGACCTGCGCGTGGCCCGGGCGGAGACGGCCGCCCATCGCCGCGACCAAGTCGCCGCCGCCACCGCCGCCAAGTCCGGCTACGCGCAGGAAGCCCAGTTCGAGCGGGCGTTGATGGACACCTTCCTGCTCAACGCGCCGGACGCCGTCTTTTTCAAGGACCGCGAATCGCGCATCGTGCGCGCCAGCCTCGCGCTGGCGCAACGGGTTGGCCTCGCCGATCCCAACGAGCTGGTGGGCAAGAGCGATCTGGATCTGTTCACGGAGGCGCACGGGCTCGCGGCCTTCAGCGATGAGCAGGACGTGATCCGCACCGGCCACCCCATCTTGAACAATGTGGAGCATGAGACGCTCCCCGACGGCCGCTCCTGCTGGGTGCTCACCTCCCGGATGCCGTGGCATAACCCGGCGGGCCAGATCATCGGCACCTTCGGCATCAGCAAGGACATCACCGCCCTCAAACGCGCCGAGGAGGAACTGCAAAGCGCCAGCGACATGTTGCAGGCGCTGCTCGACAACATCCCCGATCGCATCTACTTCAAGAACGCCCAGTCACGCTTCATCAAGGTAGGCAGGGCGCTGGTCAAGCGTCTGGGCATGACCACGCCCGAGCAGGTGCTGGGCAAGACCGACTTCGACTTCCACCCGCCCGAGCTCGCCCGGCAGTTCGTCCACGATGAGGAGCACATCATGGCCACCGGCGAGGCCATCATAGGCAAGGTGGAGGAGCAGGTGGGAACGGACGGACGGACCATCTGGGCCTCCGTGACCAAGGTGCCGGTCTATGACCGCATGGGGCAAATCGCCGGCATCATCGGCATCTCGCGCGACATCACCGCCCTCAAGCAGGCCGAGGAGGAACTCGAACACAAGAACCGCGAGCTGATCGACGCCTCCCGCGCGGCCGGCATGGCCGAGGTCGCCACCGGCGTGCTGCACAACGTCGGCAACGTGCTCAACAGCGTCAACGTCGCCGCCACCCTCGTCAGCGACATGGTCCGCCGCAGCAAGGCCGTGAACCTCGCGCGCCTGGCCGCCATGCTCAAGGAGCACGGCCACGATCTCAGCACCTACCTCACCCAGGACGAGAAGGGCAAACAGATCCCCGCCTACCTCGATCAGTTGGGCCGGCATCTGGCCGAGGAGCAGCAAACCCTGCTGCGCGAGCTCGACGAGATGCGCAAGAGCGTGGACCACATCCGCGACATCGTGGCCACCCAGCAGGGCTACGCGAAGGTCGGCGGCACCGTGGAACCCATCGTCGCGGCGGACCTCGTCGAGATGGCCCTGCGCATGCAGCTCTCCGCGCTCACCCGCCACGATGTCGGCGTCCACCGGCAATACAGCCCGGCACCCACTGTGCTGGCGGAGAAGCACAAGGTGCTGCAGATCCTCAACAACCTGATCCGCAACGCCAAGCAGGCCATGGAGGCCAATCTCGACGGACGGAAGCACCTCACCATCCGCATCGCCCCCAACGGCCAGGGCGGCGTCAGCATCCAAGTGCTCGACAATGGCGTGGGCATCTCCCCCGAGAACTTGGCCCGGCTTTTCTCGCACGGTTTCACCACCCGCAAGAATGGGCATGGATTCGGCCTGCACAGCGCTGCGCTGGCGGCCAAGGAGATGGGCGGCTCCCTCACCGTTCACAGTGAAGGCGTGGGCAAGGGCGCGACTTTCAGCCTCGACCTGCCAGCCCAGCCCAAGGAGGATCAAAAAACTTGACCAGCATCCCCGAAAACAAGCGTGTCCTAGTCATCGACGACAACCGCGGCATCCATGAGGACTTCCGCAAGGTGCTGGGCGACAGCGGCGATTCCGTCAGCCTGGACGCCGCCGAAGCAGCGCTTTTTGGCGAGCCGACCACCACCCCAAAACGGAAAACCTTCCAGCTCGAATACGCCTCACAAGGCTTGGAAGGCGTGGAGAAAATTCAGTCCGCGCTCGCCGCCGGCCGCCCGTTCGCCATGGCCTTCGTGGATGTGCGCATGCCGCCGGGCATTGATGGCATCGAGACCACCGTAAAAATCTGGGAGGCCGCCCCGGACACGCAGATCGTCATCTGCACCGCCTACTCGGACTACTCTTGGGACGAGATGGTGGGCAAGGTCGGCTACTCGGACCGGCTGGTGCTCCTCAAGAAACCCTTCGACAACGTCGAGGTGCTCCAGCTCGCCTGCGCGCTGACCGAGAAGTGGCGGCTGCGCCAAGAATCCCAGCTCAAGCTCGAACACCTTGAACGCATGGTCAACGCCCGGACCGCCGAGCTCCGGAGCACCGTGGACCTCCTCCAGCAGAGCCTGACCAACTACAAGCGCACCGAGCAACGCCTGCGCCGCAGCGAGGAGCGCTTCCGCCTCATCACCGAGAACGCCGCCGATCTCATCATCGTCGTGGACGGCACGGGCCGCCCCCAATACCTCAGCCCCTCCGTAGGCCACGCGCTCGGCTACCAGACCGAGGAACTGCTGCGCGGCTCTCTCTTCTCGCTCGTCCACCCGGAGGACCGCTCCGAAACCGTGGACATCCTCAAGTCCGCGCTGCGCCAGAGCACCGACCAGGTGCTCGAATACCGCCTCCAGCACAAGCAGGGTTACTGGCGCAAGTTTGAGGCCCACGCCAGCGTCGTGCGAGAAAGCGAGACCACCACCACCAACCTCGTCATCGTCGGGCGCGACATCACCGAGCGCGACCGCGCCGAAAAGGAAAACTTCCGCCTGGCCATCCAATTGCAGCGCGCCGGCGACTCCGGCAACCTGGCCGCCCTCGCCGCCGCCCTCGCCACCGAGCTTGGCCCGTTGTTAGAAAGCGTGCAGGAGAAGGTGCGCTTTTCGGAAGACGCCGCGCGGCAACTGCAGCCGCTGCTCCGGGCCGAGAAGGAACTTCTAGCGGCAGCCATCGCGCAACAGCTCACCCCGGAGCTTCTGGCCCGGGCCACGGCTGCGGATCGCGCCACTGATGTGGACTACCTGACAGCCGAGGTGCCGAAGGCGCTCGCCGAGTGCCAGACGCATATCGACCGCATTGCCGACATCCTCGCCGATTTGCAGGCCAACCCAGCCACCTGACGCGGGAGCGCGCCGTCCGACCTGGGGCTGGCTGAAGCCCCGCTTGACAAGGCCCCGCTGCGCCGATTCAGTCGCCCCGTGCAATCCACCCGCTTCCTTCGCCGGCCGGCGTGCCGCTGGCTCTGGCTCCTGGTCCTCAGCGTGTTTCCCGTGCTCGTGCAGGCGGCTACGACCAACGCCGTCGTCACCGGCACCTGGACTTACACGCTCGAGATCTCCCTCGACACCTCGGTGGATTTCGTTGCGGAGCTGAAGCAGGACGGCGAACGCGTGACCGGCACCGTCACCGCGCGCGACGTGATGGCGACGATCGAGAAGGGACAGTTCAAGGCCGGGCAGCTCACGTTCGAAATTCCCCGCGAGTATGGCGGCGTGAAGTTCACCTCCCGCTATCAGGGGCAGCTCACCGGCTACCGCATCAAAGGCCGGATCGTCACCGGCACCGGACCCTTGGAGCGCACGTATGAGTGGAGTGCCCAGCGCGCCAAGCCGGCCGCCAAACCTTAGCCGCTGCACCACGCTTTCATCATGTCCTCCCGTGTTCTGATTGCCGGACTGTTCCACGAAACGCACACGTTCCTTGAAGGCTCCACCGGCCTGACGGACTTCGAGGTGCGGCGGGGAGAGGAACTGCTGGCCTGCACTGGCGATGCCTCGCCGCTGGGCGGCATTTTGGAATCCGCGCAACGCTTCGGCTGGACGGTTCTGCCCACGGTGGACTTCCGCGCCTCGCCCAGTGCGACGGTGCAGGACGAGGTGGTGGAAACGTTCTGGGAGGAGTTCTGCCGCCGCGCGGAACCGGAGTTGCAACGCGGCGTGGACGGCATCTGCCTGGTGCTGCACGGGGCGATGACCTCCACCTCGCTGCCCGACGTGGAGGGCGAGCTGCTGGCCCGGTTGCGGGCCCTGCCGGGCGCGGCCCGGGTGCCGGTCTTCGGGGTTTTCGACCTGCACGCCAACTTCACGGAGCGCATGGCCCGGCATGCGGACTGCCTTGTGGCTTATCGCGAGAACCCACACACCGACGGCCGCGAGTCCGCGCAACGGGCGGCAACGCTATTGCAGCGCTGCCTCACCACGCGGGAGACGCCCCGCCTCACCTTCGCCTCGGTGCCTGTGATCTGGCCTCCCACCGGCACCGGCACGGCGGGCGAGCCGATGCGCGGCCTGGAGGCGCTGGCCCGGCAGTTGGAAACGCGACCCGGCATCTGGGCGGCCAACGTGGTCGCGGGCTTCTCCTTCGCAGACACGCCGGACACTGGCGTGAGCTTCTCCGTGGTTTCTACCGCCAGCGAAGCCGATGCCCGCGCCGCGCTGGCGGAACTTTGCTCGCTCGCCCTCCGCAACAAGGCGCAGGGCAATGTCAGCGATCCGCCGGTGGATGAAGTGCTGGCCAAGCTGGCGCCCACGCCGCCGGGGCTCACGGTCCTGGTCGAGCCGTCCGACAACATCGGCGGCGGCGCGCCGGGTGACGGGACCGGCCTGCTCCGGGCGCTGCTGCGCCATCAATTGCCCGCCTGCGCCGTCGCCATCAACGACGCGACAGCGGTGGCCCAACTGGCGGCGCTGCCGCTGGGCGCGCGAATAACCCTGCCCATCGGCGGCAAGGGCAGCCGGCTGGATGCGGGCCCGCTCGTGCTCGAAGTGGAATTGCTTTCGCGGCGTGCCGGCCGCTTCCAACTGGAAGACAAGCAAAGCCACCTGGCTTCGATGGCCGGTGACGCCTTCGACATGGGCCCCTGCGCAGTCGTGCGGCACGCGGGCGTCACGATTCTGCTCACCAGCCGGAAGACCCCGCCCTTCGATCTCGGACAATGGCGCAGCCAGGGCCTGGAGCTGCGGGACTTTTCCTTCATCGGCGTGAAGGCGGCCGTCGCGCACCGGCGGGCCTACGATCCCATCGCCGCGCGGATGCTGTGGGTGGACACTCCCGGCCCCTGCACAAGCAACGTGCGCTCCCTGCCTTACCAGCGGGTGCGGCGTCCGGTGTTCCCACTGGACGCCTGAACACTGACGCCGAAGTGGAAGCAAGGGCAGCGGTGTAAGCGTGCCAAACTGGCTCCCCGCTGTTTTCGGAGGAATCAGCACTGGGGGAGGCGGAGCTTGCCGGCGACGAAGTAAAGCATGGTGATGAGGTGGGTGGTGACTTTGCGTGCCACCCAGCGCCCCCGGCGGCACCACACTCGAAGGAGGTGCCGCGCCACGCTCGCCGTGGGGCTGCGGTCAATGTCCTGCACACCAGCCGCATCTCACACGCCTAGGCGGTGCGCAGGCTTTTACCCTGGATCCCCGCCATCCGCGCCGCTTCCTGCTCCGTCAGGTTTGCGGGGTTCTTGCGCCACAGCCACTGGCTCTGGGGAGAGCGCCGCCCACACCCCGGAGCCACCCAGGCGCACCTCGGCTCGCCGCACTTGATCCACCGCCGAGGCTTGGTCAAGCTCACTCAAACAAAACCAGAACAAACCCGGAACTATTACCCCTTTTTGACCCGCAAGATCTTCTCATCTCCCGTGACGTGACGCCCAAGCTCGCCAAAGGTGGGTATGAGTTTTGAGTTGAACCTTCGTCTTCTCGCAATGACCGCTTCGGAAGTAATCAGCCAAATCGAGGCCGCATGGCGTGACGTTCCCTATCCCGGCGACGACCACATCTCCACGCCTGCCTCGGTT
Organism: uncultured Verrucomicrobiota bacterium; assembly: GCA_903863315.1. Taxonomy (GTDB): domain Bacteria; phylum Verrucomicrobiota; class Verrucomicrobiia; order Limisphaerales; family SXTU01; genus SXTU01. Next base: position 10,812 of record CAIPBN010000695.1, read on the forward strand.
GATGACGATGGGATTACCGCCTACTTTCGCGGCACCACCTGGCGCGACCACCAGCCAGCCGACCTCCGAGCGCAAAGTTCCGCCTTCAGCTTCTTTGCACCAGAAGCTTTTCACTACTGGCTGCCGGCCTTCATGATCGCAGCCATCGAAGACCCCGGAGCGGCTGATGTCGTCGTTCAACGCATCCCGTGGTCACTGACCGATGGCCGACCTTCCGCGCAATTGTCGTTGTTCTCGCCCGCCCAGCGGGAGGCGGTCGTTGCATACCTTCGCTTCCAAATCGAACGCTTCGGCGACGACTCATGGGATGAACGCGAGGCGCTGCGCGTTTTGCAGCAGGAAACCTGACCGTCGCCAAAGTTGTTCGCCGCCGCATTATCCAAACGGAGCGGTGGGTCGTGCGCGCTAGCTTGGTTAAGGTGTTCGTTCCACTGGCGGCATCAGCATCTTGGACATGCGGATCCGTTGCGGACCGCTGACGAGCTCCTGCAACGTGTGGCGGTCGAGCGTCGCGTAAAAGGCATTCACGGCTTGCGCCAGCACCCCTTTCAGAAGACAGCTCCCGCTGATGGGGCAGGTGTTGGTGGCGGGGTCGAAACACTCCACGATGACCGGTTGATCCTCCGTTTGCCGCACCAGCTTTCCGATGTGGATCTCACCGGCTGGCCGCGCGAGCTGAATGCCCCCCCCCCGGCCCCGCCGGGTTTCGAGATAGCCGAGCTGCGCCAGCGTGTGGATCACCTTGGCCACATGGTTACGTGAGATGCCATACGCGGCGGTGACTTCATCCACCCGGAACGACTCGCCCTTGATCGCCGCGAACATGAGGATGCGCAGCGCATAATCAGTGAAGAGGCTAAGTTTCATGGTGGCAGATGGCAGTGATGGCGTGCGCGGCGTTCATCTGTCCCAAGTCTTCAAAAAACACGCTTGCCATAAAGATGTATTAGAAATACATGTTTTACGGCCGGTTGCAATGAAGTGCGCCTTGCAGTCCCGGTTCGGACTCTCAACCCGGCGCCATAACGAACATGAAATCAAGCTTCATCCTCATTGCCTCGCTCGCCCTTGCTGTGACTGTCAACTTCGCTGCGGCCGCCGAGCCGGGAGCCAAGTCCGCCGCCGCAGAAATCAACCAAGTCTGCCCCATCAGCGGCAAGCCGGTGAACCCCAAGATCACCATGGTTTATGAAGGCAAGACCTACGCCTTTGCCGAGGAGGCTTGCCGGACCAAGTGGCGCACCGCTCGCGAGAACAGTCTGTATCACAAGCTGGGCGGCCAGCCAGCCATCGATGCCGCCGTCGAGGCGTTCTATGTCAAGGTGCTGGCGGACAACCGCATCAAACACTATTTCGAGGACATCAACATGACCAAGCAGCGGCGGAAGCAGAAGGAGTTCCTGTCCGCCGCGTTCGGCGGGCCAATTCCCTGGGCGGGCAAGGACATGCGCAAGGCGCACGCGAACCTGCCCGGCTTGAATGAGACGCACTTCAATGCGGTCGCCGAAAATCTGCAAAAGACGCTGGAAGATCTCAAAATCAAGCCCGAGCTGATCAAGCAGGTCATGGCCATCGCCGCCAGCACCCGCAATGATGTGCTCAATCGTCCGAAGGACTCGAAGTAAACTGCCCGCGCGATTCAGTCGCGTTCTGCGGAGGCAGTGAGTCTGGGCAGCGCCAGCGCCAGCGGTTTGGTCGAAAGCCGGCAGCCCTCGTTTCAAGGAGCCGGTAAAAAAGAGCTTGGACCGCGCCCTTCAAGGCGTAAGGTGATCCGCAATGAACCCGCCGCAAGATCACCGCTCCCGGAACCGCGCATCCTCCCATACAACTCTTCCCATGAACCTGCCCTCCGCTCCCCAAATCTGCCCCGAATGTTCCGAAACCGGCATGCCCATGAGCGGTCTCGGGCGGCGCGATTTCATGCGAGTTGTGGCAGGCGGAGCGGTGGGGGTGATGGGTGGAGCGTCGCTTCTCTCCCCCACGGCGACCCTCGGGGCTCCGGCGGAAAAGCCGCGCGTGGTGAAGCCGGCGGAAGCGTTGGTCCGCGAATTCTATGCCACGCTGACGCCCGAGCAGAAGACGGCGATGGTGAAGCCTTGGGCGCACGGCACCGAAAATGGCGGCCAGCCGACGCGGCTCAAGACGCACAACGCCGCTCCGCTGGGCAAGAAGCTGGGCGAGCAGTTCACGAAGCCGCAACAGGATCTGATCCGCATGACCTTCAAGGCGATCCTTTCCGGCGAGGAAGCTTACGAGCGGATCAGCCGCAATGGAAAATGGGACAACGCGGGCACCTTCGAGGGCAACGGCGTCGCCATCTTCGGCGACCCCACGGGCAAGGAGCCGTTCTCCTGGGTCTTCGCCGGGCACCATCTCACGCTGCGGTGCGACGGCAATTCGCAGCCCAACACCGCGTTTGGCGGGCCGATGTATTACGGTCACTCCGCCAATGGGCACAGCGAGACGAATGTTTACAACTACCAGACCAAGCACGTGATGAGCGTGTTTGACATGCTCAACGGGCAGCAGCGGAAGCAGGCGGTGGTGGTCGGCGATCCCGGTGACGGTGCGGTGGCGCTCAAGCCCCGCCTCGTGGCAAAATCGCCGGCGGGCATCGGCTACGCGGAGCTGGACGAGTCACAGCGGGCCTTGGTAGCGGGCGTCATGCGGACGCTGCTCAGCCCGTTCCGCCAGGAAGATGGCGACGAGGTGATGCAGCTCATCAAGACGAATGGCGGCATGGAGCAACTGCGGCTCGCATTTTACAAGGACAACGCGGAGAAGGGAAATGACCGCTGGGACGCCTGGCGGATCGAAGGCCCCGGGTTCATCTGGAACTACCGAGTGCTCCCGCATGTCCATTGCTTCGTGAACGTAGTCGGTCAGGCGTAGTTCCCCGTTGGCCGGACGATGCAGCTCCGACCTCACGTTTGGCTCGGTGCGTTGCTGGTCTGCGGTCTGGCAACCGCCAGTGTCGGGGCCGATGACAAGCGGACGGCGGTGCCGGACTTCCAGCGGGACGTGCTGCCGATCTTCGAGGCGAAGTGCCTCCGCTGCCACGGCGCGAAGAAGCGCGACGGCAAGCTGGACATGCGAACGCTGGAGGCACTGCTCGCGGGCGGCGTATCCGGTCCCGCACT
>CAIPBN010000696.1 GCA_903863315.1 uncultured Verrucomicrobiota bacterium
CAGTTCAGGCCATGACAGCAACCGTCGGTGAGTCCAAGGCTCTCAACACGCCGTCGCCTTTTTCATCGCCAAGACTGGCCGGTGGCTGAAACTTCCGGCCGTCACAACGTCCAAGACCGACCAGTCACATACGCTTTGCCACTGCTCATGAGTTTTCTCCGCCCGCTCCCGCTCGCCGCCTGGTTCGTGGTCTTGGCCCTGCCTGCGTCGGCGCAAAGCCCCAGCCTGACGCAGGCCACACCCGGGGCGCTGGTGCCGGGGCAAGCCACGGAGCTGATCTTGCAGGGGGCCAATCTCTCCGGCGCAACCAACCTGTGGACCGGCTTCAAGACCGAGGCGATCACGCCCAAAGGCGGCCCGGCCGGCGCGCTGAAGCTGTCGGTGAAGTTGAGCGGCGCGGTGCCGGTGGGTGTCCACGCCGTGCGGGTGGCGTCCACCAACGGTGTCTCCAACCCGCTGCTGCTGATGGTGGATGACTTGCCGAGCCTGCCCGACGCCGGCACCAACACTTCCCTGACCAACGCCCAGGCGCTGCCCTGGCCGGTCGCGGTGGACGGGGCGGCGGTGGCGCTCAAGCCCAAGTGCTACCGTGTCACCGTGAAGCCGGGCGAGCGGCTCGCCATCGAGGTCGTCGCCCAGCGGATCGGCTCCAAGCTGGACCCCGTGTTGCGCCTGCTGGATGCGCAGGGCCGCGAGCTGGCGTTTTGCGATGACGAGTCGGGCCTGAGCGGCGACTGCCGGGTCGCGCATGTCTTTGCGGCGGGGGGCGATTACTTCATTGAGGTGCGCGACATCAACTACGGCGGCGGCGCGGATTACCGCTTCCGGCTGCGCGTGGGTGATTTTCCGCTCGTGAACCTGCCGTTCCCCGCCGGGGTGAAGGCCGGCAGCCCGGGCACGTTCACCTTCGTCGGGCCGCAGGTGGACAAGGTTCCCACCGTCACTGCGACGGCGGCGGTGGATGAGTTGCGCCTGCCGTTGGCCGCGAAATTTCCCGGGGGCAAGTCCTCTGCGTTTGGCGCGGCGGTCGTGAGCGGCCTGACCGAGGTGGTGGAGGCGGAGCCGAACGAAAATGCCGAGACGGCCACCCCCTTCACGCTCCCGGCCGGGTTGAACGGACGCTTCCTGAAGGCCAAGGAACGGGACTTCTGGAAGTTCACCGCGAAGAAGGGACAGCGCGTGGTGTTCACCGCGCAGACCCGCAGCCTGGGCTCGCCGAGCGAGGTGATGCTGCAACTCCGCGATGCCAAGGGCACCGCGCTGATCAGCTCGGCGGTGAATGACGCCAGCGAGGGCGCGGTGACCAACAGCATTCCGGCGGACGGCACTTACTTCCTCGTGGTGGACGAGCTCATCCGGCGCGGCGGCCCGCAGCACGCTTACCGGGTGGAGGCCGAGCTGCAGCCTGCGGGCTTCGTGCTGGAGGCGGATGCCGAGAAAGCTGAGGCGACTCCGGGTGGAAGTTTTACGGTGAAGGTGACCGTGGCCCGCCGCGACTACACGGGACCAATCACCCTGTCGTTGGCGGGAATCGAGGGGGCCAAACTGGCGGACGAGGTCATCAAGGACAAGGCCGCCAACACGACGCTCAAGGTCACGCTGCCGGACAACGCCGAACCGGGCTCACTGACGCACTTCCGCATCGTGGGCAGGGCGAAGATTGGCGAAGTGGAGTTTGCGACCACCGCCCGCACCACCCTCGCGCTGCGGAAGATTTATCCCACGATGCCCTTCCCTCCGCGCGAGCTGGACGGTCCCATCGCCCTCGGCGTGAAGGGGAAAAAGTAGCCGCCGGCACGACCGTTCAGTGGTTGAACACAAACTCCGCCGAGTTCAGCAGGGACCAGAGGATGTCCTCCACGGCGGACTGGCGTGTGGTGTCCTTGGCCTGGAAGGCCTTCAAGGCCAACGCCAGTTCCTCGGAAGCGGGCTTGCGATTGTAGGCGCTGAGGTAGATGTCATTGATGATCTGCTCCTCGGTGGCATTGCTCGCGGCCAGCAGGCGTGCGCGGCCCTCGCTCGCGGTGACCTTGGTGTTCAGCTTGGTGGAGTTCATCATGTGCAACGCCTGCACCATGCTGGGCTTGGCGTCCCGCTCGCACGGACACTCGGCGCTGCTGTTCGGCCGGCCAAACGCGTCCATGAACTCGCTGTTCAGCACATGGTTCCAAGTCTGGAGCGCGCGCGCGCCCTCGGGCAGGCCGGCGAAGCTCTCACGCGTGCCGGTCACCTGCGTGACCGCATCGAGCAGCACTTCCGCCGGCAGGCGGCGGCGATAGCTGCGGGAGTAATTGCGCGTGTCGGCGAGGTTGGTGTCGTTCGGCGTGGAGCTGAGCTGATAGGTGTGTGAGCGCAGAATCGTGCGCATCAGGTGCTTCAGGTCGAACTTGTGTGCGATGAAGTCCTGAGCCAGCCAGTCCAGCAGCGGCCCGTTGGACGGCGGGTTCGACGCGCGGAAATCGTCCACCGGGTCCACGATGCCGCGACCGAAGAAGGCGTTCCACACGCGGTTCACGGCGGCGCGCGCGAAGAGCGGGTTTTCCGGCTGCACCATCCAGTCCACCAGCGCGGCGCGGGGATCGCGGTCCGTCTCGATGACCGCCTCGGGACCGTCAGGCGCGCGCGGCTTCAGGTCTTCACCGGTGACCGGGTGCTTCATCGCGACGTTGGCGGTGGCCCAGATGTATTCCGGCTCGCCGCTGATGGGGGCGGAGATGCCCTGGCCCTTGCGCCGCGTGCCGCTGAAGAACGCCGCCAGTTGGTAGTAATCCTTCTGGTCCCACTTCTCGCTCGGGTGATGGTGGCACTTGGCGCACTCGAGCCGCACGCCGAGGAAAATCTGGCTTACGAAGCCGCTCGCCTCCTCCGGCGTGCGCTTGTCGCGGAAGAGCGCGGCGGGACCGAACTTGTGCGTGCTGCCCTGCGCGGTGAGCAGTTCGCGCACGAACTGGTCATACGGCTTGTTCTGCCGGAAGGCGTCGCGCAGCCACTGGTCCACGAGGAAAACCGGCTTCACGCCCACGCGGGCGGGGTTGCCCCGGATCAGATCACCCCACTTCACCGCCCAATGATCGGCCCAGGCGGGATGCTCCAGCAGGCGGTCGATGAGCCGGTTGCGCTTGTCAGGCGACTTGTCCTCCAGGAACGCCAGCGCTTCCTCCGCCGTCGGCAATGTGCCAACGGTGTCGAGCGACGCGCGGCGAATGAACTCCGCATCCGTGCAACCCTCCGAGGGGAAGTGCCCGAGCTTCTGGAGCCGTTGGTAAACGAGGCGGTCGATGTCGTTGTGGACCGGCAGTGCGGCGAACCGCTCCGTGGGCAGGACGCGATCGCTGGGCACCATCACGGTGCTGACCGCCACCCGCCCAAGGAAGCGTGCGATGACCGCGCTTTCGCCACTGAACTTGCCCACGCTGATCAGGCCTTCGTCATCCACTGTCGCGAGGGTCTTCTCGTTCGAGAGGTATTCCGCCAGCTCGGTCACGTCGCGCACTGTGTCGTCCGAGTAGCGCGCCTGGATGAGCAGGGGCTGCTGCGACTCGCGGCGGTAGCGGCGCTCCTTGGGAAACACCTCAATGCCCAGCAGTGCGGGCTCGTTGGTGCGCGCGTAGGGCATTCCCTGCGCAATCCAGTTGGCGAGGGTGCGGAACTCCTCCGAGTCGCGCTCGATGCGCAGCCCGCCGTCGTGCGGGACCGCGAGCGTGGCCTTCTTGAGCAGCAGGCTCTCCTCCGGCAGCGCCGGGAACACCCGACGGCCGCGCGCGTCCTTCACGATCTCGAGATAGTCCGCCCGCGTGTCGTAGGCAAAGATGGTGAGTTTGAAGCCGTTCTGCCCGTCGGCCTTGGCGTGGCATGAACCAAGGTTGCACCCGGCCTTGCTCAGAACCGGCATAACGTCGTTGACGAAGCTGACCTGCTGACCTTCTGGCGCGGGGCGCACCGTGACTTTTGCGCTCGCGGACTTGCCCCCGAACTTCGCGGTGATGGTTGCGGAACCGGCGGCCACCGGACGCACCCGGCCATCCGCGCCGACGGCAACGATGGCGGGATTGTCCGAGACGAGCTGGGCCGGCGCGGGGACTTCAAACCCGTCGAGGTCCGTGGCCGTGACGACGATGCGGTGCGGTGCGGCCCCGGCCAGCAAGGGGAGCTCGGTCGGGAACACGGTGATGGCTTTGACCCCGCGCCGTGCTGCCGGCGACTCTGACTTGGAGGCCGATTTCTTTGGCGGCGTGCAGGCGGCGAGCAGAATCAGGAGCGCGGCGGCCGAATGACACAGCACAGATGACCAGCGCTGTTGAAGCCCCCGCCATACTATGGAGTGCGGCGAGCTCTCACCGCTTTGCGTCTTTTTGTGGCTGAACAAGTTCATTTTGCTTCCAGCTTGGCGGCGGCCTTGCCGGCTGCCCACACATAGACGCTCCCGTCGTGGCAGCCAGCGAAGACTGTCTTCGCGTCGGACGTGGCGGTCACGGCGTAGAGCACGTCACCGATGGAGGAGAGTTTTCGCTCAGTGCCGGGCGCGCTGCTTTGCTCGCCGTTGTGACGCTTGATGTCGGTGATGGTCGAGGCGGTGCCGTCCTCGGCCACGGTCAGCAGGTTCGTGCCGCCCGGCGTCCAGTGCAGCGAGGTCACCGCCGCGCTGCGGTTCTGAAAGGCGGACTTTTTCTCCTGGTTGGCGATGTCCCAGATCTTGATCTCTTTGTCCGCCCCGCCGGTGGCCAGCTCCGCGTCGTCCTTGCCGAAGGCCACGGCCTGCACGTAGCTGGTGTGGCCTTCGAGCTTGGCGACTTCCTTCTGCGTGGCGAGGTTCCAGACCCGCGCCAGCTTGTCCGCGCTGCCGGTGGCCAGGAGCTTGCCGTTCGCGCTGACTTTCAGATCGAGAATGCTGTCGTTGTGCGCGACCCACGAGGCGAAGGGCTTTTCGTCGCCCATCTTCCACAGATGAACCAGTCCCGGTGCGCCCCCCGGGCTGTCCGCAACCGCAAGCGTGTTGCCGTCCGGCGTGAAGGCGATGGCGGTGGCGCGGCCCGTGAGCGGCTTGTCCAGCGTGCCGAAGGGTTGGAGCGTCTTCGCATCGTAGAGCAGCACGCGGCGGAACTCGCCGGCCGCGAGCCAGCGCCCGTCCGCGCTCCAGGCGATGGATTGGATGGCGTCACGCGCGCCCGCAAGCGTGGTGGCGGGCAGGCTGTTGGTGGCCGTGAGCGGGTGGATGAGCAGTTGGTTGCCGCGGGCGCTGGCGAGGCGCTTGCCATCCGGCGCGAGCGCCACGGCAAGCACGGGCGTGTAACTGGCGGGCAACGCTTTCAACTCGTCCGCCTTGGTTTCGCGGGTGAGCAGCTTGAGCACGCCGGCATCCCACGGCGCGCCGGCATCCACCCAGCCGCGCAACGTGGCGATGAGCTTGTCAGGAAGCTGCTTCTTCGGCGGCATGTGCGGGTCCGCGCCGGGAGCCAGGAGCTTCACGAGGGGGCTGTCGGAGGCCTTGCCGGGCTTGAGGGCCGGGCCGTTCTCGCCGCCCTTGATGGCTGCCTCGCGCGAAGTCAGGTCAAGCTGGCCGCGCTTCTTCTCGGCGTTGTGGCAACTGAAGCAGTGCGCGCGGAGAATGGTCATCGCGGCAGCGGCGTGCGGGTCCGCCTCCGCGCCGCGCAAGGCGGTGGAAGCGGCCAGCGCCAACGCGAAGGCGCAGATGAACTGCCGTGTGAACATGCGCAAGAAGTGACGCGAGGGGGAAAAGTGAATTCACCCTTGGCGGAGACCGGCGCTCTGCGGCGCTACTTCGCCGCTCCCGCTCCAGCCAGCGCGTTGATCTGACTTGCCGCATAGCCCGCCCCAAACCCGTTGTCGATGTTCACCACCGTCACGCCGCTGCCGCAGCTCGTGAGCATCCCCAGCAGCGCCGCCACACCGCCGAAAGCCGCGCCGTAACCGATGCTCGTGGGCACGGCGATGACGGGCTTCGAGACGAGGCCCGCGACCACGCTGGGCAGCGCGCCTTCCATCCCGGCGCAGACCACGAGCACATTCGCGCGCTGGAGGATTTCCAGCTTCGCCAGCAGGCGATGCAATCCGGCCACTCCCACGTCGCTGATGCGCTCGACGCGGTTGCCCATGATGTCCGCCGTCACCGCCGCCTCGTCTGCCACGGGCAAATCGCTCGTGCCGGCGCAGAGCACGGCGATGAAGCCGGGGCGCTTAGGCAACGGCTGCTTCTCGATGGTCACGGTGCGCGCGGCCTCGTGCCAAACGGCATGCTTGAACTTGCGCTTGAGCAATCGCGCGGCCTCCGGTGTGAGGCGCGTGACGAGGACGTTCTGCTCGCGCTCAACGAGCTTGCCCGCGATGGCGACGATTTGTGCCGGCGTCTTGCCCGCGCCGAAGATGACTTCGGGAAAGCCCTTGCGCAGCGCGCGGTGCGTGTCCACCTGCGCAAAGCCGAGATCCGCGACGGGCGCGGCCTGGAAGGCGCGGAGCACCTCGTCGCGTGTGGTGCGACCAGCGCGGAAGGCGTCAAGAAGGGCGGTGGCTTGTTCAGCAGTCATGGGCGGGAGGGTGCGGGAGCCGCGCGGGATAATGAAGTCTGAACTCTTGCTCAAGTTCCGCCCGAACAGCGAAGCGGAGAAGTGGCTGCCGAAGTGAGCGGACGCCAACGGTTTCTCACGACTTCGTTTTCCGGTTGGGCGCAGGCAGTTTCTTCAACTCCTTCACCGCCGCCTCAAACGCCACATCCACCGCGCGTGGTTGGGCATTCAGCAGCACGCGGTAGCGCTCGTATTCCAGCTCCGCCTTCTGCTTGGCCGCTTTGGTGGAAATCTTCCCGGCGTGATCCAGCAACTCGCGCCCGGAGGCCTTCAGGAAATCATCCAGCTTGGCGATCCAGTCGCGCATCGTCATTGGCTTGCGCTCCAGCGCCTGCAACTCCGCGTATTCGAGGTAGAGGTTCACGATGCGGTTCAGCACCTGCAACTCCTCCTCCGTGAGGTAGTTCTTGGCGATGGTCACGTCCTCTTTCCGCACGATGCCGCCGGGCCGCGTCGTCAGCAGCCCCATGAACGCCTGCCCGGCATCCGCGCGCTCGTGGATGACTTCGGCGGCGGTGCGACCGTGCGTGGCCCAGTGCATCTTGTTTTGCACGGTGGCGAAAAACTGTTGGGAAACTTCCGCGTCCGGCGTGTAGTCCACGCTCGTTGCGTAAATATCGAGCACCTTCTGGTAAAAGCGCCGCTCGGACGAACGGATGTCCCGGATGCGCGCCAGCAGTTCGTCGAAGTAATCCTTGTGCCCCTTGCCCGGCGGATTCTTCAGCCGCTCGTCGTCCATCGTGAACCCCTTCACCAGATACTCGCTCAAGCGCGCCGTCGCCCACTGGCGGAACTGCGTGCCGCGCAGGCTGCGCACCCGGTAGCCCACCGCGAGAATGCATTCCAGCCGGTAGTGACGGAGCTTCCGCGTGACCTCGCGCCCGCCCTCGGCGCGAACTTGTAAGTAATCCTTACAAGTTGCCGCCTCCCGCAATTCCCCCTCGGCGAAGATGGCCTTCAGGTGCAGTGTCACGTTCTGCGGCGTGGTTTGGAACAGCTCCGCAATCTGTGCCTGCGTCAGCCAGAGCGTCTCGTCTTCCAACCGGCACTGGATGCGCGTGCGCCCATCCTCCGTCTGGTATAGCAGGAACTCGCCGCCGGGGGCGGGAGTGGATGGAATCAGGTCGCTCATTCAGGGTTCATTGGTCGACGTCATCAAAAACCGACCGTGAAGCATCATCGCCTCCGACACTCGAAGTTTGTCCGCGGAAGTCGTCATCGTCAGAATCAGGTTCTTGCGGTTGGCCTGCCCGCAGTTCGTCTATTGCCTCCTGAATTTTTGATAAAGCCGACTCGACCTGGGTAGCAGCATCTGGATGTCCTGTTAGCTCATCGCGGAATTCCGTTAGTGCGCTTACCAGCTCGCTGAAGTGGTCCTCTGGGTCTTCGTCTCTGTTTTCGTCGTAGTTGCCGCACCATTGGCGAATAGTGCTGCCAAGATTGGGCAGCAGTCTTGTCCGAACGTCTTCCAGAATTGCCGTAAACTCATCCGGCCTGAGCAGTTTGCGAACTCCGTCCCGAAGAAACCCTGCGTCAGGGGTTTCGACCGCCAGGTCACGAATTGCTGCTACGATGGCGATTCGCTTACTTTCTGGCAGGAGTCCAAATTCGTGAAGCCGCACTAGAACATCCACTTCCGAGACTGCGTAGAGATAAGAACCGACCCGCAAGCCCGGAACAAACTCGGGATGCTTCGCGATGTAGAGTGCGAGGAATTCTCGGTTACAACGGAAGGCCAGAAACCGATGCAGAGGCCACTCCATCCAAGGCTTCTTTGTGCCGAGAGTTTCAAACCGAGTGATGAGCGATCCATATCGGTCTTGGGGAACGATAACCTTCACGCCCTGAACGCCAACATCACCGCACGTAATCTCGTCGAACAGCCTGTCGACGGGTGCGCCAGCGAGGTAGATGTCCAACAACTCCCGGTCTTCCGCGATGACG
>CAIPBN010000697.1 GCA_903863315.1 uncultured Verrucomicrobiota bacterium
CCGCCACCACCGGTCCCGGTGGTGGTCACTCCCAAGCCCGCGCCCAAGCCGGCAGTCGAGCCCGCCAAACCCGTGATGGTCGCCGCCGTCGTGAAACCATCGGTTGCCGCCGTGGAGCCGCCCCCGACTCCGGCCCCTGTCCCCGTCCGTCCGTCGCCCCCCGAAGTCAAACCCGCGCCGCCCGCACCGGTCACGCCCGTGTTCCGCCCTGACCCGCCCGCGCCCGCACCCGCGCCGGAGCCCGTGCGCCGCCCCGCGCCCAGCGCCATCGCCCCCAACTGGACGGGACCGCGCTATTCCTACCTGCACCCTTCGGCTCCGTCGGCTGGCGCTCGCGCCGACGCGCAAACGCACTTCCAACTGGGCGTGTCCATGCAGCGCATCGGCAAATACAACGACGCAGTGGCGGCCTACCAGCGTGCCATCCGGGCAGACGGCGCGTTCTTTGAGGCGTATCACAACCTCGGCATTTGCGCCGCCCAAATGGGGGACCTCCTGAAATCCACCGCCGCCTATGAAACGGCCCTGGCGCTGGAGCCGGATTCCAACAGCGCCCGCTACAATTTTGCACTGGCCTTGCAGCGGGGCGGGCACCTGCTGGATGCCGCCGGCGAAATGGAGCGCTTGCTGGAGAAGGCTCCGGATGACGCCGGCGCGCATTTCGTGCTCGCGAATCTCTACTCGCAGCATTTCGGGCAGCCCACCCGGGCCCGACCGCATTACCTCCGGGTGCTGGAGTTGCGCCCGCAGCATCCGCAGGCCACCGCCATCCGTTTCTGGCTCCGCGAGAATCCCTGAGCGGGCATGGGGCGAACGTCCTGACCGTGCGCGGGTGCGTGAGCCGGGTCGGCGGCTCCTCACCGCATCTTTCGTCTTCATTTTTCCCATCTGCGGGCGCATGCTTTCGTCATGCAAGTAGATGTCATCAGCTGGTTGAGTGGAGCACATCCCCTTTTCGCCGCGGTAGCGGAGACAGCCACAAAAGGCGCGGCCAAAGGAACTGATGCATCTGGCGCTGGCGGGCTGGACTTCGGAGTTTTCGATGTGTTGCTCGTGCTGGCCATCGGCGTGGGGATCTGGCGGGGCAAGGTGCGCGGCATCTCCGAGGAACTGCTGGATGCCCTCCAGTGGCTCGCCCTCGTCGTGGCGGCCGGCTTCCTTTACGGCCACGCCGGCGATCTGCTCGTGAAAGCAGGCTTGCAGCGCCTCACGGCCAACATCGGCGGCTACGTGCTCGTCGCCCTCACGGTGGTTATCCTGTTCGGCTTCATCCAGAAGAGCGTGGGCAACAAACTGGTGGACAGCGATTTCTTCGGCAGTTGGGAATATCGCCTGGGATCGGCGGCGGGGGCGGTCCGCTTTTTCTGCATGTATGTCGTGGTGCTCGCGCTGCTGAGTGCGCGCTTTTTCGACGCCGCCGTGGTCGCCGCTGAGCGCAAGTATCAGGAAAAAGAGGTAGGCATGGTGCTAATGCCCACCTGGGGCATGGCGCAGCGGATGGCGCTCTACGACAACCTGGCCGGCCCCTACCTTCGGCAGTATCTCTCCTACGTGCTCATGCGCCCGGTGGGCTATGCCAAGCTGGGCCCGGACGGAAACACCTTGGGCAAGCAGCAGCAACGCGTGCTGGACGACGTGACTTCCACGCCCAAGCCGGTCACTGCCCCGCCGCCGGAGAAGAAGTGAAGCCGGCTCCGGGTTCTGGGTTTGCGTCCAGCACCCCATAAACGCTGGACCTCCGACCCTAGAAGCCTTCGATGCCCGGCCTGATTCCACCGCAGAAGCTCGAAGAAATCCGCGCTGCCAGCGACATCGTGGATGTCATCAGCGGCTACCTTGGCCCGTTGAAGCGTGCCGGTGGAAACTTCACCACGCTCTGCCCGTTCCACCGCGAGAAGTCCCCGAGCTTCAACGTCAATCCGGGCCGCCAGATCTTCCACTGCTTCGGCTGCCACAAGGGCGGCGACGTGTTCACCTTCGTGAAGGAATACGAAAGCCTCTCCTTCATCGAGGCCGTCCGCCGCCTCGCCGAGCGCGCGCGCATCGTGCTGGAATTCGAGGACAACCCGCACGCCAAGCAAGCGCGCGGCGAGAAGGAATCCCTCCTCCACCTGCACGAGGAAATCTGCAAGCGCTGGCAGACCGCGCTCGCCAACGATGCCGCCGGGCAGATCGCGCGCGACTACCTCGCCAAACGCGGCGTCTCCGCCGAGGCCGTGAAACTCTTCCGCCTCGGTTACGCGCCGGACTTGTGGGACGACACGGTGAACTGGGCGAAGTCCAAGAAGTTCGACCTCGCGCTGGTCGAGCGCGGCGGCCTCATCATCCGCAAGGAAGGGGCCGACCACTTCTACGACCGCTTCCGGGGCCGGCTTATGTTCCCCATCTGCGATGAGCAAGGCCGCGTCATCGGCTTCAGCGGGCGCGTGCTGGCGGGCGACGAGAAGACCGCCAAGTATGTCAACTCGCCGGAGACGCCCATCTTCACCAAGGGCCGCGTCATCTTCGGCTTGGACAAGTCCAAGCGCGCCGTCGCCGACAAGGATTGCGCCATCATCTGCGAAGGCCAGCTCGACCTCATCGCGTGCTTCATGGCCGACGTGAAGAACGTCGTCGCGCCGCAAGGCACCGCGCTCACCACCGACCATTGCCGCATCCTGAAACGCTACGCGGACGAGGTCGTGCTCTGCTTCGACTCCGACAACGCTGGGCAGAACGCCGCCGTGCGCTCGCTCGACATCCTGCTCGCCAGCGGCCTCGCCATCCGCGTCGCCACCGTGCCCGCGCCGCACGACCCCGACAGCTACATCAAGGCGCATGGCGGCCCCGCCTTCGCGCAGCTCATTGAGCGAGCGGAAAACTTCTTTGACTACTACCTCAACCGGCTCTGCGCCACGAACGACCTCGCCACCGATAAGGGCCGCGCCGCCGTGCTCAAGGCGATGGCCGAGGCCACGCAGAAGACCGGCAACGCCGTGCTGACTGACACCTACGCGCAGAAGACCGCCGCGCGGCTGGGTGTCGCCCCCGAGTCCATGCGCGCAGAATTCAAGAAAATCGCCGCCACGAAGCCCAAGTTCGTGCTGCGCACTGAACCGTCCGCTCCCCGTGCCGGCGGTTTGCAACCGCCGCCTGCCGCGCCCGGCACGCCAAGGCCGATTTCCAAATCCACCCCATCCGACCCCGACAGCCCGCCGGACGATTACTACGATTCGCAGCCGCCTTCCTCCCCCGCCGAGGGACATTCCAGCGACATGCTGCCCGGCACCGATTACGTTCCCGAGCCGGAAGCCCCGCCTTCGAAGCAGGAGTCCTGGCTGCTGCAGGCACTCTTCCACAGTGACGATCAGATGGAGTGGCTCGCCAACACGCTGCGCCTGGAATGGCTCACGCATTTCGGCGTCCGCCAAATCGTCGCCCACCGGTTGACGGCCTACGCGAACAACCACTGGGCCGGCCCCGCGCAACTGCTCGGCGAGTTGTCCGACGACGCCACGCGCTCGCTCTGCACGCAGGCGATGGCCGAGAGCGACCGAATGCTCGCGACCCCGCAACCCCGCGAGGGAGAGGACGCTGCGCGCGCGTCCCGTATCCAAGCCGAACGCGAGAAGGCTCGCGTGGCGATGCTTCGCGACGTGCTCACCCGGCTGCGCAACGACTTCATTGACCGCCGCATGGCCGAGCTGAATCGCGAATTGAACGTGCCGCACCTCGAAGACTCCGAGCAGAACGCGCTCCTGCGTGAACGCGAGCAGTTGCGCCAGCAGAAGAAACAACCCCTCTGACCACCCCTCGCCCCCGCCATGCTCCTCACGACCCGAATGTGGAAATTGCTGCTGGCCGTCGCGCTGACGTTTCTCGCTGGCATCATCGGATATGAGGTGATTGAGGGCTGGAACTTTCTCGATGCCACCTACATGACGGTCATCACGCTGGCCACCATTGGCTACGGCGAGACGCATCCGCTGACCGATCAGGGCCGCATCTTTACTATCTTCTTGATCCTCGGCGGCATGACGACCGTATCTTACGGCGCGCTGACCCTCACCGCCCTTGTGGCCGATGGAGAGCTGATACAGTTGCTGAAACGCCGCCGCATGGACAAAGCCATCGCCCAACTTCAGGACCACTACATCATCTGCGGCTTCGGCAAGACAGGTGAACACGTCGTCGCGGAGTTGCTCAAAACGCACCGACAGGTCGTGGTCGTGGACAAGGATCCCGAAAACCTCCGGTGCTTCCACACCCGCCAGACCACCATTGACCGGCTGGGCGCGGGCATCGGCAACACCAAGGTGCACTACCTCGTCGGCGACGCCGCCTCTGACCATGTTCTCATGGAGGCGGGTATCGAGCGTGCCGCCGGTATTTTCTGCGCCCTGGCTTCCGACAAGGACAACTTGTTCGTGGTCCTCACCGCGCGCGGGCTCAACGCGCGCACCCGCATCATCAGCAAGTGCGAGGAGGACGAGACCGAGCAGAAGCTCCTGCGCGCCGGCGCGGACAGCATCGTCTCCCCCAAGCGCATCGGCGGACTGCGCATGGCCTCTGAGATGATTCGCCCCGCAGTCGTGTCTTTCCTTGATTTGATGGTGCGTGACCCGCGCGGCTACCACTTCGAGGAAGTGAATATCGCGCCAGCCTCGCCCTTCCTGGGGCGGCCCTTTCGCGACACCCCGGTCTGCCAGGAGAAGTCCGTCCGCTTGGTGGCCTTGGTCGCGCAAGATGGCGGCCACGACTACAATCCCCCCGACGACACGCTGCTCACCGCCGGCCAGCGCCTGGTCTTCCTCGGCCGCAGCGAGCAGGTGAGCGCACTCCGGGCGGCGCTCAACGGCAGCGGAGCCTAGCGCAGTTCGCTGGCCGCACTTGGGGAGGCGCGGCGTTCAAGCCCCCGCCACGCCTCAGAACACCCGCCACGGCGAGAAGAACAGCAGCGCCACCAGCCCGAACAACGGCACCAGAATCGGCAGCGCGTAGCGGAAGAAGTAGTCACCGAAGGACGGCGTCTTCACCTTTGCCGCGTCCGCAATCGACTTCACCATGAAGTTCGGCCCGTTGCCGATGTAGGTCATCGCCCCGAAGAACACCGCGCCGAGCGAGACGGCGATCAGCTCGTGCCCATGCTGCGCCACGAACGCGGTGACGTCCGCCGGCTGGCTCAGGCTGAGCTGCTGCCGGCCCATCGCGGCGGCCAGAAACGTCAGGTAGGTGGGCGCGTTGTCGAGCACGCCGGACAGCGCGCCGGTGATCCAGTAAAACTTCATCGCGCTGTTCAACCCGAGCTGCGCCGCGTGGGATTCGAGATAGTCCAGCGCGGGCACCATCGTGGCAAAGATGCCCACGAACAGCCACGCGACCTCCTTCACCGGCGCGAAGGTGAAATCATTCGCCTCATGGACCGGCTTGGGCGTCGTGTAGTAGGAACCCACCGCCGCCGCGACCATCAGCGCCTCGCTCAGGCCGGGCGGCTGGCGCAGGAAGACGGCTCCAAGGATGAGCCCGAGAAATCCGAGGTTGTGCAGGCCGTCCACCTTCCACGTCTCGTGCGCCGTCTCCGCGTCGCGGACGGGCTTGGGCGCGCGCAGGAAGTTCTTCGCATCGAAGGCGTAGAAGACGGCGATGAGCCCGAACACCGCGACGCACCACGCCTGCCAGCAATGTTCGAGCGTCCACCAGAACGGCACGCCTCGCAGGTAGCCGAGGAAGAGCGGCGGGTCGCCGATGGGCGTGAGGCAGCCGCCGACGTTGCTCACGATGAAGATGAAGAAGACGATGTGAAACGCGGTGATGCGATACTTGTTCATCCGAATCCACGGCCGGATGAGCAGCATGGACGCGCCCGTGGTGCCTATGAAGTTCGCCAGCACCGCGCCGACGAGCAGGAAGACGCAGTTCACCAGCGGCGTGGCCTCGCCCTTCACCCGGATGTGGATGCCGCCGCTTACCACGAAGAGCGAGCCGATCAGCGCGATGAAGCTGACGTATTCGTGCGCGACGTGGAGCATCCGCACCCCGGCCCCGAGCCCCAGCACGTAGTAGAGCGTCGTGATCGCCCCCAGCCCGAGCGCAACGTGGTGGTAATGATGCTCCCACCAGTGCTTGTTGATGAACGGCCCCGTGGCAATCGCCGCCAGCAGCAGGGCAAACGGAATGATCATCCCCGGATGCGGGTCGGGCGTGGCGCTGGCAGCGGCAAGCAACGGCGTGAAAGCGGCAAACATGGTCGCCGATGATTCGGGAAGACTGGGCATGGGGCAAGCGGCAATGGAGCGCGGATTTCAGTCCGATTCAACGCTCGAACCACGAACGAGCTTCGCCCGTTCCACCGTTGGAACTGCGCACCTTCAAGCGGTCTGAAGTCCGGGCTCCAGCCGATTTGCCGCTCGCCAGTCCGCGCCGCTTCCGGTAGCTAGAGGTCCCGATGACCAGCCGACGCGACTTCTACGAACAGCGCGCCCCCCACCGCGTCCGCGAGGCCGACCGCCATTACCACACGCTGCTCAACCGCCACTTTGCCTTCCTTATCCCGCCCGGCCAGCGCGTGCTGGAGCTCGGCTGTGGCCTCGGCGACACCCTCGCCGCCGTGAAGCCAGCCCGCGGCGTGGGCGTGGACTTCAGCCCCGCGATGGTCGAGCTGGCGAAGGCCCGCCATCCGCAGCTCGAATTCCGCGTCGCCGAGGCGCTCGACTTCACCAGCGCCGAGCCGTTCGACTACATCATCCTCTCGGACCTCGTGAACGACCTGCCGGATGTGCAGGCCGTCCTGGAGAAACTCCGCGCCCTCGCGCATCCGAAGACCCGGCTCGTGCTGAATGTCTTCAACAACCTCTGGAAACCCATCCTCGGCCTCGCGGAGTCGAGCGGCTGGAAGGCCCCCACGCTCCAGCAGAACTGGCTCTCCGCCGACGACATGCGGAACCTCCTCCACCTCGCCGGCTGGGAGCTCGTCAAGCAGGACACCCGCATCCTCTGGCCGCTGGACACCCCCCTGCTCGCGCCGCTCCTGAACCGCTGGGTCGGTCCCCTGCTCCGCCACCTCTCCCTCGCCATCTTCATGGTCGCGCGCCCGCGCCCCGCCGTGCCGCCGGACCGCCACTACACCTGCACCGTCGTCATCCCCGCGCGCAATGAGGCCGGCAACATCGAGGCCGCCGTCCTCCGCACCCCGGAGCTGGGCAAGGGCACCGAAATCATCTTCATCGAGGGCCACTCCAAGGACAACACCTGGGAGGAAATCCAGCGTGTCGCCACGAAGTATCCCCAGCGCAACATCAAAATCCTCAAGCAGCAGAGCAAGGGCAAGGGCGGTGCCTGCCGCGAAGCCTTCGCCGCCGCCACCGGCGACCTCCTCTTCATCCTGGATGCCGACCTCACCATGCCACCGGAGGAATTGCCCAAGTTCTACGAGGTCGCCCGCAGCGGCGCGGCGGACTTCGTCAACGGCGTGCGCCTCGTTTACCCGATGGAGCAGGAGGCCATGCGCTTCCTGAACATGATCGGCAACCACTTCTTCAGCCTCGCGTTCTCGTGGATTCTCGGCCAGCGCATCAAGGACACCCTCTGCGGCACCAAGGTCCTTTTCCGCACCGACTACGAACTCATCGCCGCGAACCGCAGTTACTTCGGCGACTTCGACCCCTTCGGCGACTTCGACCTGCTCTTCGGCGCGGCGAAACTGAACCTCCGCATCCTGGACCTGCCCATCCGCTACAAAGCCCGCACCTACGGCGACACCAACATCGAGCGCTGGAAACACGGCCTGCTCCTCCTGCGCATGACCGCCTTCGCCGCCCGGCGCATGAAGTTCATCCGCTGACCGCCCGTAGGTGACGACGTGAGGAGTCTCCATTCACTCGCCCCGGAACGACCGAAAAAGTCAGAGACTCCTCACGTCGTCTCCTACGAATCGGACGCCGCCGTCTTCCACGCCTTCGCCGCCGCCGGTCGCAAGCTGGCGGACCTGCACGTCCATTACGAAAGTGCCAAAGAGTTCCCCCTCCAGCGCATCGAGAACAAAGAAGTCCCCCTGAACTGGCGCGTGGAGGTGATGAAACTCGTGGGTAGGAGACGAGGTGACGAGTCTCACTTGTCTTCCCCGAAAAGTGAGAGCCTCCTCACGTCGGCACCTACGCTGAGTCTGGTTTACAACGACTTCCTCACCCTCACCGGCATCCCGCCCGAGGTCTTCGACTACCGCCTCGGCAACCGCAGCGCGCTGGACTGGGTGATTGACCAATACCGCGTCTCCCGCGACGACGCCGGACACGTCACCAGCGACCCGAACCGCCTCGACGACGAGCAATACATTGTCCGTCTCATCGGCCAGGTCATCACCGTGAGCCTGGAGACGCAGAAGATTGTGAAGGGGTTGCCAGTCCTTGTGTTCAAAGAGGACTAAGTCATGCCCACACCAAAGGAAATCGAGTTTTATGTGGATGAGGAACAGTTCCTCACTTTCGCGCGCGCAATCAAAAAGGGCTTTCGCGCCAGCGAGCTGGGCTGGGTGGAGATGGAAGTGAAGGATGGCAAGATGACCCTTTCCACTGCCAAGGCAGGAAGTGTGTTGGCCTGCATCGGGCGGGGAACGGTCATCGGCAGGGTCGCCATGGGCAACTTGGCAAAGCTGGCCACCGCCCACAAGAAACCCAAAGGCAAAACCAAGCCGCTCCGGCTGGTGTTCCGTCCTGAGTTTGGCGAG